>JAIROH010000216.1 GCA_031257595.1 Treponema sp.
GGGCGTGCCTGATTCCGTCCCGCCCGGCAATTCCGTATATGGTACTAACCACAAGGAAATAAACATTGTCGATACACCCTAAAGGAGATGTTCATTCCGTCCTCCGCACCGCCTTGAAAAGATCTTCACGGCTTATCTCAAGCCAGATAGGCCGGCCGTGGGGACAGCGGCCTTCGGGTATCGCAAGGGCCGCGGCGGCCAATTCCCGCGCGGACAGGTCGTCGAGGTAATCACCATCCTTGATCGCCGCCTTGCAGGCCAGCGAGGCCGCCCAGGTTTCCGTCATGCCGCCGCCCGAGTTCCGCAGGGAAAGTATTTCTTCCACGGTTTCACCGTCCCCGCGTTTCCAGCCCGCGGGCAGGGCTTCGATCCTCCAGGCGCCGTCTTCGTTTTCAAGGACGACGCCCAGGCGGGCAAGCTGTTCTTTTTTATCGCGTAGAAACCTGTCTTCGTCTTCGCTTTCGGTGCTGAACGGTATGGCAACCAGCAGTTCCTGGGCCGTAATCGGCTTTGACAGAAAACGCTCGTAGAGGATCCGTTCATGGGCGGCGTGCTGATCGATGATAAAAATCCTGTCGCCTTTTTCCACAATGATAAAAAGGCCGAAAACCCTCCCCACAAGCCGTAACGTTCCGTCCCGGTTCCCGGCCGTTCCCGAATACGCGATTCCCGGTTCGGCGGCCGACGCTCCGGTTTCGGCGAAATCCGCGTCCGCTCCGATCCTTGACCAGTCGGGACCGGAACGGCGCAGCAGCGCGCCAAACTCATCCTTCCGTTCCAGCAGGGCTTCCATCGCGAGCCTGCCGGACGTTCCTCCGAAACCGCCCGGGCCGCGTCCGTAATCAAGGCCGTGTCCGTAAGCGGCCGGACCGCCCGCCGGAAAACTGAATTCCGGGGCGGATTCGTCCGGCGGCGAATCCCGGCCCGAAGCATGGAAATGGCCGGCAGCGTTCCGGACATAGTTGACAAGCGCGGAAGTAACGGCGTGGTGTATCGCTCCGGGATCGGCGAAGCGTACTTCACGCTTGGCCGGATGTATGTTGAAGTCAGCGAGGGCCGGGTCCACGTCAACAAAAACGGCCCCTACGGGATGGCTCCCGTTTGGGAAAAAGCCCGCGAGTCCGTATTCCAGGGCCTGCATAAGGCCATAATCCTGAATCCGCCTTCTGTTCGCGAAAACGTACTGCTGTCTTCTGTCATGGCGGAACAACTCCGGGCCTCCGAACACCACCGTTATCGAAAAACCTTTTCCGGCGGCGTGGAGTTCGTGGAGGAATTGACATTCGTTTGCCGCGAGAACAAGTTCGCCGAAACGGGTCCTGTAACCGGTTTCGGCGCCGGGCGGGACTGATTTGTCCTGCGGCAAAATCGTTTTGTCCCGCGGCAAAACGTGAATCTTCAACCGGCCGTCCTGGACAAAGCGAAATGAAATTTCGGGAAAGGCAAGGGCCTTTTCAATAAAAATTTGCCTGCACAGGGCGCCTTCGCTTCCTTCGCGTTTGAGGAAACGTTTACGGGCCGGTATCGCGTCGAAAAGGCCGAAAGCCCGGACACTGGTTCCCCGGACGCGGCGGCCAGGGTTGAGCCGTTCTTCCGAACCCTGATCCGGCCCGGCAGTTCCGGCGCGGGGACCGGCTTCAAGGAGCCAGGCTTCGCCGGTTTCGGCGGCGCTGAGTATTTCCAGCTTGGCGACCGCCGCCGCCGCGGCAAGAGCCTCGCCCCGGAAGCCCAGGCTTGTTGTCCGGGAAAGGTCGTCAAGGGAACGTATCTTGCTTGTAGCGTGGGTTTTGACACAGAGCGCGAGGTCTTCTTTTGACATCCCCGATCCGTTGTCGCTTACCTCAACTTTGTGTATTCCGCCGCCTTCAATGGAAAGCTCCACGGAAGAAGCCCCGGAATCTATCGCGTTGTCGATAAATTCCCGAACCAGGGCGGCGGGCCTGTCGACGACCTCTCCCGCGGCGATCTTTTTCGCTTCTTCCGGCGGAAGTATCTGTATGCGGATCACCGGTCTTCCGTATCGAAAAGATCAAGCTCCGGGCTTTCTTCGGCCTTTGCCTCGGGGCCGTTCATCAGTATCTCAACGCGGCTTTCAACTTTTTCAAGATCCTTTTCAAGGGATCTGGCGAGCTTAATGCCTTCCTCAAAAGCCTTGAGGGCATCTTCCAGGGGAAGATCCGTTTTCCGTATCGCTTCTCCAAGACTTTCAAGCCGCTCAAGCCGTTCCTCAAAATTTTTCATGGTTCCCCCACTGTCCAAAATAACTCTCCCCGCCGCGGAGCGGCGGAGTATGGCCCCGTTTGCGAATCAACGGCAACTCATTCCGTCCGGGCCTGTACGGTTCCTTCCATAAGCCTGATCCGGAGCCTGTCTCCCGCCGCGGTCTGGGCCGCCCTGCGTAAAACCTCGCCGCTTTCTTCGCGCGTTACTACGGCAAAGCCCCGTTCCAGTATCGCCAGGGGGCTTCCCGCTTCCAGAACGGCGGCGGCAAGTTCCAGCCTGCGCCGCAGTTCGTTGACCTTGTCCGAAAGGCCGTTAAGCAGTTCTTCTTTCGCGTCGTCAAGGCGGACAAGCCGGGGCTGCAATATTGCCCGGAAACGGTATTCCAGGTCTTCAAGGCTGAACGGTTTTACCAGAAGACGCGCCCGTTCGATTTTATCCCGTATGGTTTCCGCCATTTCCCGCGCCGCCGCTTTTACCGTTTCAAGAACCTCGCCCCGCTGGGCGCTTACCAGCTCCGCCGCCGCCGACGGGGTAGGCGCCCGGAGATCGGCGGCCAAATCGGAAAGGGCGTTGTCGATTTCGTGGCCTACGGCGCTTACCACGGGAATCTCCGAATCCGCCACAGCCCTGACCACGGCCTCTTCCGAAAACGGAAGGAGGTCTTCAAGCGCCCCGCCGCCCCGGCCGACGATGATCACGTCGGCAAGTTTCCACCGGTTTGCCTGTTCTATGCGGCGGGCGATAATCGGCGCGGCGTCGGCGCCCTGAACCGGGGCGGGGAGGACGATCACGCCGATCCCCGCCGCCCTGCGGCGGAGTATGTTGAGTATGTCCCGCACCGCCGCCCCCGTGGGAGAGCTTACCACGGCAACGGTTTCGGGAAAACGGGGAATCGGCTTTTTCCGTTCGGCGTCAAAAAGTCCTTCGGCGGCAAGGGCCCGCTTGCGGGCTTCGAGCATCGCGAGTATGTCGCCCTGGCCGGCAAGTTCCATTTCTTCGACGATAAGCTGGTAGTTCCCCCTTGGGGGAAAAACCGAGATTCGCCCCTTCGCCCTTACCAGCATGCCGTCGCGGGGCTCGAAACGGAGGTACGGCAGACGGTTTTTGAACATTGCCGCGTCGATCTTCGCTCCCGGATCTTTCATCGAAAAATAAAAGTGTCCGGTACTGGACGGCTTGCAGTTGGAAAGCTCGCCTTCGACCAGTACCGATGGAAAGCCCTCTTCCAGACTTTGTTTGATGAGGCCGGTAAGCTCGGAAACGGTGAATTTTTGCGGCACGGAAAAAGTATAGTACGATTCAGGCTGGACGGTACAGCACCCCGGACGCTGAATTTGCCGGGCGTCCGCCCTAAGGAAGCGCTGATTTATTCTATTTGGATAGTCCCGTGCGGCAGAGGCGCTGCTCCGGTGGCTCCCGGAAGAACTGGTTGTCCGCCAAAAGTAGTTAGGCGAAATGGCGTTAAAATTTTTTCAAAAAAGGACTTGAAAAAATATCAAAATATGGATAGTATTTAGCTATAAAACATTTTGGGGGATTTTATGCCGGTTATAAAGAAAAGCGCTGATTTACGGAACAAGTATAGTGAAATTTCCGCCTTTTGTCATAAATACAGGGAACCAATATTTATAACCAAGAACGGGGAAGGGGATCTTGCCGTAATGAGTATAGAAACATATGAAACCTTATCTGGAAAAAATGAATTGTATAAATTAATCCAGGA
>JAIROH010000219.1 GCA_031257595.1 Treponema sp.
AACCTTGGGCTGCTGTTTCCAGATGTCGCAGAAATCGCACTTTGCAATGCAGGCGTTGGTAACGGCAAATTCACAGAATTTAAGTTTGTTGGCCAGGTAGGTTTTCGCGATATGTAGTTTTTTTCCCATTGTAGCTGAAAGCTTATATACCCGTTAACGCCGTTTTTGTCAATAGTGGCTGTTCCAAAAACTGAAGTTTTGGAATGGCTTCTATTACCTCACCTTGAAAGAACTGACGGAATCTTCAAGTTCCCCAACTCCCGTCTTGGCATGATCCGCCGCAAGAACCACCAGTTCCGAATTGGCGCTTAAAGACCGGGCCCCTTCTTCACAGCGGGATACCTTGTCGTCCACACTGCGGCCAAGTTCCACAAGGCTTTGGCAGGCGTCGACCGCGCCGGCGGCACTGGTCTTCATCGCCGCCGAAGCGTTTTCCACGTCCCGGGTAAGGACGTTAAGGGCGGAGATGGAATCCAGAAGCTGCCGGGAACCGCTGTTCTGTTCTCCGGCGGCGTTTTTCAGATCCGACGAAATTTTTTCAACCTGGTGGACAAGTTCCAGCATCGCGTCAAAGGATCGTTCCACATGGGCGGAACTTTCCGCGATTTCCTTGATCCGTTTTTGTACCGACAACAGGGCTTCTTCGGAACTTTTCGCCTGTTGGGCGGTGGTTTCCGCCAGCTTGCGGATCTCCTGGGCCACTACGGCAAATCCTTTTCCCGTTTCTCCCGCGTGGGCCGCTTCTATGGCGGCGTTCATCGAAAGCAGATTCGTTTGAGTCGCCACATCGGAGATAACCTTGTTCATTTCGGCCATTGCCTGGGATTCCTGTTCCACAAGCCTTGTGGCCGCCGCTGTTTCGGAAAGCCGTTTCTTCTCTTCCCTCGATGAACGAACCAGTTCCTGAATGTGGTTATTGGCGCTGACTATACTGTTCTCGACAGAATGGATGCTTGCCGCCAGCTCCTCTATCGCCGAAGAGGCACCGTTGATGAGTCCGCTCTGTTCCTGAATCTTCCCGTCAAGGCGCTCAATCTCGTCCGTCATCTGGGTTACCGAAGATTCATTGCGGATGATGGATTCGTTTTCGCGGCTTATATCTTCCCGGATCGATGTTACCGCGTCCCCTACCACGGAAACCGTCTCCCGTGTTACCAGAACGGACCGGGAAAGATCATCCGCCACTTTACTGATGCTTTGGGATGAATCCTTGATCCGTTTTATCAGAGCGCTGATTCCGGCGGCAAAGGTGTTAAAGCCCGCTGAAAGGGCCGAAGCCTCTCTCGAAGCATAGTCGGGAGGCGCGGCGGTCAGATCCCCCGACGCGATAACGTTAAAGGATTTTACCAGCTTCCTGAACGGAGAAGCCAGGGTATAGCTCAGGACAAAAGCGACAGCGCAGGAGATCAGGGCCAGGACGGCAACGACAACCACCACAAACGAAAGGATAGACCGGGAATCCGCCCTTATGGTATCCAAAGAACCTTCGGAAACCAGAAACCAGCTGGTTCCCGGCACGGGGGCGGAACAGACAAACATGTCGTTGAAAAAAGAAACCTGTACATCGTCGGTCAGAATTGTATTTTTATCGAGACCCTGGCCGGATTCATCGAAATAATTTTTTACCATCACATACGCCGGATCGGGGTGGACGATAAAAGTCCCCGTCCCGTCAATCAGATAGGTATTTCCGTTCTCTGTAATTTTCCGGGCTCCTACAATGTCCCGCAGTTTATCCAGCAGTACGTCCGCGGCGGTAATCCCGATGATCTCCCCCGCCGGATTTTTGGAGACTCTGGCCAGACTGATAATGATGCCGCCGGTGGACGAATCAAGAAACGGTTCGGTCATAATGGTCGTATCCGGATTTTGCAGGGCCATAACGAACCAGGGACGTATAGTCTGATCCCAGTCGGACGGCGGCGTCCAGCCGCTGCCGTCCACAAAGTACCCCTCCGGCAGAGTCTGGGACACCAGGGTGGCAAAATACAGGTCTATGGCGTCAGGATTGTCCCGCAGTATGTTTGAAAAAACATCAAACATCAACCGGCGGCCGGGAATAGCGTGGGCCGCCGCCGCGGCATAGCTGGTCATCGCGAAAGACGGGGCCAGGGCATACTGTATATCCGTATTGAGATACCGCATGGTTATCTCCGCCGTAGAACGAAGGTTTTTCCCGGTAATCCTGTTGATGTTGGACATAAAAACGGCTGAAAGAACGGCGGAAATGAGGATTACCAGACTCAAACACAAAAGCAAAACCTGAGCCGCCAGGGACACGTGATTTTTTTTCATCGATACCTCTTTCTGAACAGCGTGTTGTGTCATCATAACGTGAAAAAGGCGGTTATACTAGGGTTTTGGCAAAATCAAATGTCGTAATGGTAGTTTTAGTCCGCATCGCTAATTATCGAGGCAGGCACACGAAAAAGTTTGGGGTCCTGCCCGCAAAAACCCGTCCCGGAACAAGTCCATTCTTTTAGTTTAACGGCTGTCGGTTCCCTGCGGTCCGGCCAAAGTTTTCCTGCCGGATGTTGTAGAGCCTCGCGAAAAGGCCGCCGTTGTTCGCCTTTTCGTTTTCAAAACCTGTAGGTTCCCCTCAGCCAGACGCAGCTTAAATCTTCGTAAGCGGCGTAGTCTCCCCCGCCGTCTATCCCGCCCGAAAAGAAATCCGTTCCCGCGGAAAATTCCAGTTCGTCGGTAACGGCCCATACCGCCTCGGCGCCGACGGTGGTATCAAAATCCCGCAGTCCCAGATAACCCGATAACGAGACATTGAGGATGTCGCGGAAAAAACCCCGGGAAACAGACAGCGTCGCGGCGTTTTTCCGCCAGTCCCTTTCCGTACCGCCTGACCTTTGGGGGAGAATGTCTTCACAGTATTGGGCGGTGATTGTCCACGCGCCGGGGTTCCAGTCCAGACCGGCAAGCATCTGGAGCCGATCATTTTCAACGGGGATTAGGTTCCCCGTAGCGGAAACAGAAACGGTGTCTGGGCCAAAACGGCCGCCCCAGGTATAGGCCGCTTCAACGCGGAACAGGACCTCCCCCACGGGAACGCTTGCATCGCCGCCTGCCATGATCATCCGGTGGAATTCGGGATTCAGTGAATAGGGCGGCGATCCCGCGGTACTGCCGCTTAAATACGGGATGTCGTTCCATCCGTAAAACCCGCAGAGGGACAGGTCGAACAGTGAAGAATAGAACGACAGTCTAAGGCCGTATTCACCGCCGGTTATGGCTTTGGGTTTTGCCGCCTCAATCGCCGTTTCGGCCGGCGGATTTATAAAAGCGGGAAACAGCGCGTCGTTAAGGGGGCCGTCAAGCGGAAGCTTCGCAGGGGTAAAAACGGGAAGCCACAGCGCTTCGGCGGAAAAATCTCCAAACGAAAAACCGGAAAATCCCAGGCGCAGGCTGAAACCGTCAACGGGGAGCCTGCTTTTTGCGAAGTCAAGGCCCGCGTA
>JAIROH010000036.1 GCA_031257595.1 Treponema sp.
TTAATCATTTTATCGGAAAATACGGCAACGCCCGCATAGCGTTTGAAAGCGCCGTCAAGCTGAATTCCGGTTTTGAACCGGCGTGGTACAACCTCGGCGGAACCTACGCCGCCCTTAAAAGAAACGACAACGCCCTCGCCGCGTACCGCAGGGCGGTCGCGATTAAAAGCGATTATGCAGTCGCCTACAGGGAAATCGGCCGGATCCTTTCGGCAAAACAGGACTACAGCGGCGCCATAGACGCTTTTAACGAGGCCATTACCTATAATCCCAGGGACATCGCTTCCCTTCGGGATCTGGGCTACGCCCAGAATCAGGCGGGTCAAAACCAGGCCGCCGAAACTTCGTTTACCCAGGCCCTTGCCTCCGATCCGGAAGATCCGCGGACAAACGACAACATGGCTATCGTCAAAATTGATCTTAAAAAATACGCCGAAGCGGTACAGTACGCGAAAAAGGCCGTCGCCGCCGAACCGGCTGTCGCGCGGTATTCCTATACCCTCGGGCTGGCCTGCGAAAAAGCGGGAGACCTTGACGCCGCGATAAGCGCCTATAAAAACGCGGCGCGGGATCCTTCCTACGTGCGGCCCAGGATCAATTTGGGACTTCTGTATCTGGACAACGGTTTCCCCAACGAAGCCCTCTCGTATCTTATGGAAGCTTACAGGGCCGAACCCAATTCGTTTGAAGTAAACAACAACCTGGGAAATGTCTATGCCCACATGGAAAACTGGGAAGCCGCGGTAGAACGCTACAAGGCGGCCCTTTCCCGGCAGAGCGCAAACGTAACGGTCAGAATGAACCTTGCCAGAGCCTATGTAAAGTCGGGAAACCTTTCCCTGGCAAAAGAAGCGTATCTTGAGGTGCTCAAGCTTGCCCCGGCAAACTACGACGCCCTGTTTGAGCTGGGCAAGGCCTGCGCGAGCATGGGAGACGCCGCGGCGGCAAAACAGTACCTTGCCAGCCTTCTTGAAAAAAATCCGTCCTACGGCGGCAGGGCCGAGGCGGAAAAACTCCTTACGGAACTATGATTCGGAACGGCAAAAATCCCGAAAAACGTTTCGCGGTACAGAACATTGTTTTCGGCGCGATACTTGTCGTCCTCTTTATTCTTGTATGCCGGCTTTTCGCCCCGTTTTTTACGGTCCTTCTGTGGTCGATTCTTTTTTACGTGCTGCTCGGCCCGATCCATGAACGGTTTGTTTCCGGGCTGGATCGGACAAAACTCAAGGAAAATATCTTCCGCAATATATGGGCGGCTGTTTTTTCTTTGGGAACGGTGATCATCATACTTATTCCCCTGGGCTTTGTTGCCTTTCAGTTTTTCAGACAGGTTACGGATCTGATCTCCCTTGTCCGTAATTACCTGAGTTCCCATTCCGGACAGGAAATGGCAGTAACCCTTTTTGACGACATCGCCCAAAAGATAGCGGAGCTCAGTTCGGGCCAGATTGTTTTCAGCGCCGACGAGATCCGCTCGAGAATACTTTTCTTCCTGAGTTCCGGCATGCAGGACCTCGTTCAGTTTTCACGCGATGTCGTGCTGAACATAGGCTCTTTTCTTACGGGACTCGCGTTCATGGTGTTCAGTCTTTTTTTCTTTTTCCTTGACGGTCTATACCTTTCGCGCCTTGTTCTCCATGTTGTCCCGATACGGGAAGACTACATGAAAGCCTTGGTAAAAAAAATCAAGGAAATAACAAAAAACCTTGTGCTGGGCTATATCATGGTCGCCCTGGTACAGGCCCTTATGGCGTTCATCATATTTTCGATCTTCAAAGTTACCGGCGCCCTTGTCTTCGCCGCCCTTACGTTTTTTTGCGCCTTTATTCCGATCTTCGGCGCGGGGATTGTGTGGTTCCCCCTGGGCCTGCTGCGGATTTTTTACGGGGACATCGGCGGAGGCGTTCTTTTTCTTTTTGCTTCGGGTATAGTTATCTCGATGCTGGACAACCTTCTTCGTCCGATTTTTCTGAAAGACAGAATACAGCTTCACCCGCTGATAATTTTCTTCGCGATACTGGGCGGCATAAGCGTTTTTGGATTTAACGGGATCATCCTTGGTCCCATGGTGGTGATCCTCTTTCTTACCGTACTGGATCTTTTTCTTACGGAACATAAAATTGAGCAGGGATAACATGAACGCAATCATTACCGTTGTAGGGACCGACAAAGTCGGAATCATCGCCAGGGTCAGCGCCTTTCTCGCCGAGCGGAACATCAACATTGAAGACATAAGCCAGACCATACTGTCGGGTAATTTTGTCATGATGATGATGGTGGATCTTTCCAAAAGCAGCAAGGCTCTTGAGGAAGTAAAAACGGAGCTTGCCGAACTGGGGGACGCCATGGGAGTTTCCATCAGCCTGATGCATGAAAAAGTATTCAGCGCGATGCACCGTATTTGACACGGAGAAACAATGCTTTTTACGCCGATAGAAATAAAAGAAACGGTGGACATGTTCCTCCGTTACAAGCTTGATATCAGGGCCATTACCCTGGGAGTCTCCCTTCTTGACTGCGCCGCCGCGAC
>JAIROH010000039.1 GCA_031257595.1 Treponema sp.
TTGAAGTGGAGATACGGAGCGAAGACCTGCGGGTTGACACCTACCGTTCGGGAGGCGCCGGGGGCCAGCATATCAACAAGACCGACAGCGCCGTCAGGTTTACCCATCTTCCTACCGGCATTGTGGTCGCCTGCCAGAGTGAGCGGAGCCAGATCAAAAACCGGGCCACGGCAATGAGCATGCTCAAGGCACGGCTTTACGAATACTACCGCCAGGAAAAGGAAAAGGACAACGAACGTTTTGCCCAGGAAAAAAAAGACATCTCCTGGGGAAACCAGATCCGTTCGTATGTGTTTCAGCCCTATACAATGGTAAAGGATTACCGTACCAAGGCCGAATCGGGAAACATTCAGGCTGTTATGGACGGCGACATAGATCTGTTTATTGAGGAGTATCTGCGCTTTGCACTTAAGCTGTAGGCGGAGCGTTTTGAAAACGGTTCCGGTTTTTTTCTGTTTTCTTCTCGCCGCCGGGAATCTCTATTCATTGGGGAAAACCGAAGTTCCCGCGCCTCTTAACGCCGAATATGTGTTTTGCGTAACAGCCTTTGATGTTTCCGGGCTTCCCCCGGCCCAGGCCGGTCTTGGACAAATCCTGCAAAACCGCCTCGTCTCAAGGCTTGGCGGCATCGACAGGCGTGTCCGTACCAGCGGAGAGCTTATCCGGTATGGGGAAAGGGCCTTTTCCCAGGCCAGGGACGGCGTAATATCGCAGCTGGCCGCGAAGCGCCGGGAACGGGACGAGCTTCTTTTCAGGGGCCTTCCCCGCTGGAAATACAACAAGGAGCTTCGCAGGGTAGACAAAGAGATCAAGGACCTTGAAGTCGTTTTTGTCAAAACGGAAAACGAAACGATATACATTGAGGAAAAACCGCTTTTTGTGCTGTCTACGGAATCGTTTCCTCCGCCTCCGCTTCCCGGCGGCGAGGACGCGTTTCTTAACGCCCAAAAAGCCGATGCTTTTCTTTCCGGGAAACTTTCTCCCTATTATGGGCGGATCTACGCGGAACTGCGGATCTATACGCGGGATTCCTCTTTTGTTTTCGAGGACGCGGTGATTTTTTCCTACGAGGACATGAACGCCGCCGCGGATGATCTCGCGGATCGTATTGAAGAAGCCGCCGCGGGAACGGCCCGTTCGATCCTTACCGTCGCGGCGGATCCGGAAGATGCCCGTGTCATCGTTGACGGAAAGCTTGCGGCAAACGGGGAGCCGGTGCTTCTTAATCCCGGGACCGTTTCTGTTTTGGCGACCGCGGAAGGTTACGAGAATTTTTCCGGCGTCCTGGAGCTTGTTCCGGGAGAAAAAGCCGAGACCGGCGTTACGCTTAGTCCTGTCGTTTCGGAAATCTTAAAGCTTCCCGTACCCGGCGCGAACGTATACATCGGCGCGCTTTACGTCGGAACCGTTCCTCCCGGGGGTGACATGGAAATCCCCGTTCCCCAGGATCGTTACCGTTATCTCAATGTGGAAACGGAAGACGGCAGGAGGGGAGAGGTTATCGTGCTTGGGGAACAGCGGACCAACGGCCAGCGCTCTATCGAGATTAAACCGAAGATCATTCCCGGCAGGGATGAAAAACCGGTGGAAAAACGGCGCAGACAGTTTTACGGCGCCTGGGGCAGATTGTGGGTAACATTGCCCCTGGCCGTCCTTCTTGACGGTCTCGCCATGTCTTACGCGACCGCTTACAACGCCTCGGGAAGCCAGGAATTATTGGATCGTTTCTATACCAGTTATTATATCTCCCGAGGGGCGATGATTGCCGCCGGGATCTTCGGCGCGGAGTCTCTTATACGGCTTATCATCTATATCAATACCGCAAACCAGGAAGCCGTGCCGCTGTGGAAATGAACCTCCCCGCCGCCGTCGGTAACGAATGCCGAAGGTATGGAACGCGCGGGCAAAAAGGAACATGACGTTGAATTTCGCGGAACGGCTTAAGGATTTTTTCGGATTGTCAAAATCCCTTTCCGAGGATTTTTTTGACGATCTTGCGGATCTTCTTGTCGAAGGGGACTTTGGGGCCGCCGGGGCGATGCGGCTTGTGGACGAATTAAGGGATCTTTCCAAAAAGGAACGGATAGGCGATTCCGCCCAGCTTACGGAAAAGTTCGCCCGGCTTCTTGAGCAGGAACTGGGTAAACCGTTTTCGCGTTCGCGGCAGCCGCAGTCACGGGAACCGCAGCCGCCGGAATCGCAAACGCCGGACCTTACCGGGCTTTCGTCCGCCCTTTCGGTGATCCTGCTTCTTGGGGTTAACGGCGTCGGCAAAACCACCACTGCGGCAAAGCTTGCGCGGTTTTATCATTCCCGGGGCAGAAGGCCGATTCTTGCCGCGGCCGATACGTTCCGCGCCGCCGCCATTGATCAGATAAAGATACACGGCGACAGGCTTAAAATCAGGGTGGTTGCCCATCAGCGCGGCGGCGATCCCGCGGCGGTGGTCTACGACGCCGTCGAAGCGGCTCTTTCGGGCGGCGGCGATCTTGTCGTCACCGATACCGCCGGCAGGATGCATACAAAGTCGGCGCTTGTGGAAGAGCTTAAAAAAATCGACAGGGTGCTGGAAACAAAACTCGGGGACGGGGGAAACCGCAAAAAATGGCTCGTGCTTGACGCCACCACGGGACGGAACGCCGTTGCCCAGGCCGAAATTTTTCACGACGCCGTAAAACTCGACGGGGTAATTCTTACCAAGTACGATTCCAGCGCCAAAGGCGGAGCGGTTTTTTCCCTGGCTTCGGAGCTTTCCCTTCCGGTGGTTTTTATCTGCGACGGAGAAAGTTACGACGCGAT
>JAIROH010000064.1 GCA_031257595.1 Treponema sp.
CCGGAAGAATTTTACCCTTATTATTACCTGTTCGGCGAGGAGTACGCCCCCCAGTATGTGGCCCGGGATAACCCGGAAAACGAAAGCGCGTTTAACAGCGACCTTTACGAGGATCCGCCGGAAGTTTCGATACATACGCTGGACATGCGGAACATTTACCGCGAAGCGTCTTTTGTTCCCGGGGATCTGTTCGCCGTTTCTACCCTGGACTGGAAAAAAGGCGTCTTTGATCTGGAAAAGGTAGACAAGGGCGCCTTTGCCCAGGCGGATCTTGACGCATGGCTTTCGGCGGCCGAAGAAGGCTTCAGGCAGTCCTTTGAATACCTGGGGCCCGGATCGTCAACCGAAGAGCAGATAGCCTTTGCCTACTGGTTTGGGGGGAAGCGGATGAGGACCCTGCCGGCCTACACGCTGGAAGAATTTCTCTGTGAAAAAACAGATCATATTGAGATTGTCCCCTACGGCATTGAAACCCGTTTCTGGTACGCCGGAAAGGACATTCCCGACCGCAGGGATCTTGAAGGAGTTCGCAGCCTGCCGGACAGAACGGTTATAGAAGAAATACTGTACCGTCTGGGGGTACCTGTTTCCGAATATGTGGTACAGTCCTTTGTGCGGGACGCCCTCTACCGTGACGACTGTGACGAAGACCGGATTATCGAGCGGATCATTCCCCGGTCGGCGGGGCTTGGCGGCAGGGACCGGGAGTACCTGGCGGACTACGTTCTTGAAGTGCTTAAGGAATTTTCCGCCACCTATTCCCGTTTTACCGATTCCGCGATGGCGCCGATCAGGATGCGGGTGGGGGAACTGCATACGGCGGTGATAGAGCTTGCCCTTCAACTGCAGAAAAGCAATGACATTTCCTGGCTTCCAAAACACACGTTTGTCGTGCTTTCCCAGATTCAGGGACATGCGGCCAGTATTCTTGAGGATCTTGATACCGAAGAGGCGCCTCCCCGTTCGGAGCTTGACGCGATGGATAATTCCATCGACAGCATGCTCGACACCTACGAAGACCTGAAAGAACTGGTCAACGAAGCGATGGAGAGTTTCCGTAAAAACAACATTTCCCTGCTTACACAAAACGACGGATTTTCCTGGCGGACTGTTCAGATAAGTCTTGGCGGAACGGAGATATGGCGCCGCCTGGTGCTTCCCGAAAATTTTACCCTGAGAGAACTGCGGGTACTTATTCAGTCCCTGTTCAGCTGGAACAGCGAAGAGGGGCGTTTTAGCGTCGATACGCCCGGCAACGGCGAAACGTTTCTGCAAAGCAAACTCACCATAGGCGATTTAAGCGGCGACAAAACCAATGAATTCCTTTGCGAGTTTGGCGCCAAATGGACGGTCAAGATCATTATCCTGTCCCGCTACCAGCCGCAGCCGGGAGAGGGGATCCGTTGTGTCGCCGGCGCCGGCGCCGCTCCGCCGCGTTTTATTGACGGCCCTCTCAGGTTCAGACGTTTTATTTCCGCCCTGGAACTGGGCAACGACCACGAACACCGCCTGGTTATGAGGGAACTCGGCAAAGAATACGATCCGGAAGGCTTTGACATCGATTCCTGTAACCAGGCGCTGCGAAACGTTTCCGGGGCCGAATATGGAAAATCCTGACGGTTCTACAGGCATCGCGGAGCTTCTCGGGCGGGGCGGTTTTTACTACCGGATTCCGGGGGCTTCCCCGAAAGAGATCCTTTCCTGCCTTGTTGAAAAAGTCAGACTGCCGGTTTCGGTACAACGGCAGGAGTTTCTTGCGGCGGTACTTGAGCGGGAAGACTTGATGTCTACCGCGGTCGGCAACGGCGTTGCCCTGCCTCATCCGCGTAACCCTGTTGTGTCGGCCGCCTCGGATCAGTTTGCCGCCCTGGCCTTTCCCGACAAGCCTGTGGACTGGGGCGCTCTGGACGGCCGGCCTGTGGACGCGGTAATACTCATCGTATCGGCTTCTCCCAAACTGCACCTGCGCAGCCTCCAGCGGCTTTCGTTTTTCTGCCGCGACGGGAAATTCCGCTCGCTGCTGGAAAACCGCGGGCCGGAAGAGGCTGTCCTTTCATACGTCAAAAAAACAGAAGAAGCCTGGACGATTTAACGGAACGAGCGGAGCCTTTTAAGCGCCGCTTCGGGAAATTTTTTGTTGATCTCAAGAATCGATTTTTCAAGCAGCTTTTCTTTTTTGCTTGTCATGTCAAACAAATCCCCCTGTTCGGGATCTTTTGTTTCCAGGTTGCCAAGCCCCGCGCCGATAAGCCGTACCCCGCGCCCTGCCTGGTATTTTTTCCGGAACAGGGAAAGCAGCCGGCCGTACAACTCGTTCAGCGTCGTAATGGGACGCTCCTGCGTTTCGCGGGCGCTTAGCGTCGTAAAGTCTTCGTAGCGGATTTTAACAAACACGGTACGGCTCTGCCAGGAAGAAGACAAAAAGCGGAACATGATGGTCTGGCAGATGTCAAGAAGCGCCGTCTCAATCTCAAATTCATCGTAAAGGTCGTAGGAAAACGTACGCTCGGCGCTCATCGAACGGCTTCCCCGTTCGGTTTCAAAGGTCTCCGCCGCCTCGCCCCGGACGGCCCGGAAGAGAAAAGTTCCCTGCGCCTGGCCGAATATCGCGGCAAGCTTTTCCCGCGGCATAAGGTGAATATCCCGGCAGGTTTTAAAGCCGTGCCGCCTTAAGACCTCCTGGGTTTTGCCGCCGGCGCCCCAGATCTTGCTTACCGGTAGATCCAGCATAAAAGCTTCTTCGCCGCCCGGAGGGATGATACAAAGGCCGTCGGGCTTCGACATCCCCGAGGCGATTTTTGCCACATATTTGTTCGAGGCAAGGCCGACGGAAACGGTAAGCCCGGTCCGGCGCCTTACCTCCGCTTTGAGTTTTTTCGCGAGGTCTTCCGGCGGACCAAACAGGCCTTCCGTGCCGGTGATGTCAAGAAACGCTTCGTCTACCGAAAGCTGTCTGACTTCCGGAGAAAACCCGGAAAAGATCGCCATTACCTCGTCGGATTTTTCCCGGTACCGGTCCATGCTGCCCCGCAGGAAAATGCCTTCCGGACAAAGCCGCGCCGCTTCGGCTACCGGCATCGCCGAATGAACCCCGTAAACCCTTGCTTCGTACGAAGCCGTGGAAACGACACTGCGCCTGTCTCCGGGAAACCCGCCCACAATAACCGGTTTCCCCCTGTATTCAGGATGATCAAGCTGTTCTACCGAAGCATAGAAAGCGTCAAGATCCGCATGAAGGAAAAAAGACCGCATAATGCCTCCGGGTTCCCCTCTTTACTTTCTGAATCGTTTTCCATTATTTCATTATCCAGGGTGTTGGTACATTGGACTTGTTCGATAACTGAGGTTATCGAACAACTCTATTATATCAAAATTACTCTTTGCTGTAAGCCGGTTGTCTTTTTGATGTCAACGTTCAATAGATTTGACATTTTTATGTAAAAATTGTATACTAGACACATACAACGCAGGGTAGAGCAGTTGGCAGCTCGTCGGGCTCATAACCCGGAGGTCCCAGGTTCGAGTCCTGGCCCTGCTATTGGCTTGTAATTCCTTATAATATAAAGAGTTACAAGCCTTTTTCATTCGCAGTGGGGTTTGATACCCAAGAACCCGCCTTTCGGCGGGGGAGCCTTGGGGCGGGGAGGTTCATTTTCCGCTTACGCTTTACCTACGGTCAGTGATTGGTTTTTTATGGCCCTTCCCCTCAGAGCGGCGCCCGGATCCGGGGCTGTGGTTCCTCAAACGACATTCCCGCCGTTTCATCTTGTTGCTTGAGCCGGATTGCGTGGATCGTCCGTATTTCTTCCGGGTCGGACATGAGCCCTGAATCCCCGGTCATGCAGAATCCGGGGATCGTTCATCTCAAAAATGGTGGTCAATCCCCGCCTGCTTCATGATCCCGTTTGCCACATGGCGAATACGTATTTCACCGTCTACCGGAAAATTCTTGCCGGTGATGGGGCTGTGCCATATATCGTGATCGCCTTTGCCACGGCGTATAAAATAACACCCGTGTTTGGTGAGTATCTGACGGACTTTCTTTTCATACTCCGCCATTACGCAATGACCGCCTGTCTTTCCATTTTGAAAAACAAGTGAATCTCCGTATGGGTTTTTCCGTTTAATTCAAGGAGTTCCGGCGTTGCCATTTTCACCCGATCAATCAGCGTGTCCAGTGAGGCGTCTTCAAGAATTATGGGAATATCATCATTAAGGGCGTACCATTTTGACGCTTCCTCATCCCAGTTCAATAAAACGGTGTATTCGTTCATGACAAGCTCCTATAACCTAACTATAACGTTCCTGGGGCTATTTGTCCCCGTCTTCTGGAGAAAACCCCCAATCAATCCGGGGCAGAAAACCCCGTGGAGGGGCCTTCTCGTACGTCCCGGGGGCTGTTTTGCGGGGGCCTGTGAGACCCCGGATACGGAGAAGGGTTATTCGTGCCGAAGGGGTTTAATACCCAAGAACCCGCCTCTCGGCGGGGGAGCTTCAGGGCGAGGTTGTTGATTAAGTAACCACCCCGGATGTGGAAAAATCCGCATACTTGGGGGTAATACCGAGCCGGGCAAAACAATCTATTGTACCTTCATGGAAATAAGCCCGTTTTTCCTCTGCCGTCATGTCCTTGGTTTCATCATAGATCATGAGCCGCACGGCGTGTATTTCCCGCAGGGCCGCCGGTTCATTGGCAAGCTCCGGGAGTTTCATATAATCATCAAG
>JAIROH010000226.1 GCA_031257595.1 Treponema sp.
TTTGAAATCACTACCAATAAAAAAGTACTTTTGTAAGGCCCGGAGGGCCTGAAAAAGTACAAAAGCCGGTTTCAAAAGTGCGCTTTTGCGCACAGTTAATTAATTTTGAAACCGGCTCAAGCGATAGAAAAAAAGATTGACAAATTGGAAAAACGGGTTTTTAATAGTCTAAATACGGAGTTTTGGGATTGGATTTAGATGAAGTATTTTTTTGTGAACGAAAATGAAACCGGTTTCATAAACCGTATGGCTTTACACAAGGAACAATAATGACCGATTTGGTAAACGCGGAGCATGTCAATAAGTCTTTTTCCGGGGTTATTGCCCTGCAGGATGTTCAATTCAATCTAAAACCGGGTGAAGTGCACGCCCTGTTGGGAGAAAATGGGGCGGGAAAATCCACTCTTATGAAGATCATATCCGGAGTATATACCAAAGATTCCGGAGATATTCACATAAACGGGAAAAAGCTGTTCCACGATCTTACTCCCCAAAGCGCCCAAGCCATGGGCATAGGCATTATCCATCAGGAATTGAATCTGTGCCCCCATTTAACGGTGGCGGAAAACATCTTTTTGAACCGTGAATTTACAACCACAGGTGTCCTGAATGCGGCAAAGCAGAATCAGGAAGCAAAAAAATATTTGAAGACGTTGAATTTGGATATAGACCCCGCCGTTCCGGTACGAAAACTGCCCGTATCCAAACAACAGATGGTGGAAATTTGTAAAACCCTTTCAATGAACGCTAACATCATCATCATGGATGAACCTACGTCGGCGCTTTCGGAAAAAGAAATCGAAGACCTTTTCAAGATTATCGCGATGCTTAAAAACGAAGGAAAGGGCGTCATTTATATTTCCCACAGGCTTGAGGAGCTTTCCCGTATTGTAGACAGGGTTACGATACTGAGGGACGGGAAATATATCACAACAATGAATTTTGCCAAAACGAACCTGCCGGAAATTATCAGTTATATGGTTGGCCGCGCCCTGACGGAAAAATTTCCCCATGTGGAAGTTGAGCGTGGGAAAAAGGTATTGGAAGTAAAGAATCTGTCTTCGCCCCACGGAGCCGGAGTCAAAAACGTTTCGTTTGATCTGTACCGGGGAGAAATCCTCGCTTTTGCCGGTCTTATGGGGGCGGGCCGTACGGAAACCGTCAGGGCTATTTCCGGCGCGGACAAAATGAGTGCCGGTGAAATCCTGCTTGACGGCAAACCCGTCAAAATACACGCTCCCTGCGATGCCATCCGTTTCGGCCTTTTCTGCGCCCCGGAGGACCGCAAGAGGGACGGCCTTTGCGTAAAAATGACATTGACCGAAAACATCACGCTTCCGAGCCTGGACATAGTCTCAAGGCTTGGCGTTATTTTTAGAAACATGGAAGCGAAAAAAGCCAGGGCCATGGTTGATAATCTCAAGATTAAAACGCCCAGCGTGGATCAGTATGTGCGCAATCTTTCCGGCGGAAACCAGCAAAAGGTAGTCGTAGGCAAATGGCTTATGCGGGACGCGAAGGTCGTTATTTTTGACGAGCCGACCAGGGGCATAGACGTAGCTTCAAAAATAGAAATTTACAATATTATGAACGAGCTAAAACGAAATGGCATTGGAGTTATGTTCGTTTCTTCCGAATTGCCTGAAATTCTGGGCATGGCGGACAGGATTTTGGTTATGTGCAATGGCAGAGTTACCGCGGAATTGAAAGCCGGCGATACCAATCAGGAGGAGATTCTTAAATATGCAACGCAATACTAACAGGGGGCTTGTATAATGGCCGAAACAACACAGCGAAAAAGATTGGCGATAACCTTGTCCCGTTCCCAAAAACAGTTTTTTTCCACGTTCAGCGGCCTTTTTTTGCTGGGTCTGGTTTTTACGTTTTTAAGTCCGTACTTTTTTTCGCTTCATAATTTGCTTACCGTCGCTACCCAGACGGCGGTTATCGCGATTATCGCCATCGGGCAGACCTATGTGCTTATTACCGGCGGAATTGATCTTTCCATCGGATCAAACATAGCCCTGGCCGGGATGATCTCCGGGCTTTGCATGCAGGCCCATATTCCCGTTCCCATTGCTATTATCGCTGGGCTTGTTACCGGTATGGTTTCGGGAGCCGTGGGAGGGAGCCTGGTCGCGTTCGCCCATATCCCGCCGTTTATTGCCACGCTGGGAACGATGACGATAGCCAGAGGCGTGGCCCTTACGCTGACCCAGGCGATCCCGATCAGCGGGCTTCCCAAAATTTTTACCCAGTTCGGGACCGAATCTACGCTGGGAATCCCGAACCCGGTAATCATCATGGTGCTGCTGGTGATAATTTTCGGATTCATTCTGGGGAAGACCAAGCTTGGGCGGCATGTGTATGCCACGGGCAGTAACTTCGAGGCCGCGAGACTTTCCGGGGTAAACACCCAAAAAGTGCTGTTGTCGGTGTATATATTTTCCGGCCTTTTGGCGGCCTTCGCGGGACTTATCATGGCGGGCCGGATTATTTCGGCCCAGCCCACAGCCGGCGACGGTTACGAACTTGACGCGGTAGCCTCTTCGGTTATCGGAGGAACCAGTACGATGGGCGGGGAAGGCACCGCCGTAGGTACCTTTATCGGGGCCTTTGTAATCGGTGTACTGCGAAACGGCTTGAACCTGGTTGGAGTGTCTCCGTTTATCCAGAAAATTGTTATCGGTTTGGTTATCGTCGGATCCGTGTTTCTGGACCGGATTCAGCGGAAAGACTAACAATAGAGACTGTTCCCGGTTTTGGGGAGGCAAGCTTTGTTTGTCCAGTTTCCTTGGAATAGGCAAATTGATCTTCGTTTGAGGATCATAAAATATGCAGGAGGATTAGAGATGAAAAAAATCGTTTTACTTGCGGTACTTGTTATCGCAATTGTGGGAGTGGTATTTGCCGGACCCGGTGGTCAGCAGGGCAGCGGCAAAATCAAGGCGATCTTTATTGCCATGGATTCCCAGGATGAACACTGGCAAAAAGTAAAAGCCGGAACCGAAGCCAAAGCCAAGGAACTGGGGAATATTGATTTAACGTTCAATGCGCCCCCCACCAAGCTGGACTCCGTAACCCAGCTCCAGATGGTCGAAGACGCCATTACCAAAAAAGTCGATATTCTTATGGTGGCTCCTCTCAATGCCGACGCGATTGTTCCCGCGGTTGAAAAGGCAAAAAAGGCCGGAATCATTGTTATCATCATTGACTCCGCCGCTAATACCACTGTGTATGATTCTTTCCTGTCCACCGACAGCGTTGCTGCCGGAGCCATGGCCGCGGACAAACTTGCCGAGGCCATCGGCGGAAGGGGAAAAATCGCAATCATCAACCATCAGGCAGGCGCGGGAACCACCCTTGCCCGGCAGTCCGGTTTTGAAAACCAGGTCAAGTCCAAATATCCCAACATTACGATTGTCGGTACTCAGTATTCCGACGGCGACAAGACCAAGGCCCTTAACTTGGCCACGGACTTTATGACCGCCAATCCTGATCTTGCGGGAATCTACGCGACCAACGAAGGTTCCACAATCGGCGCCGGAAACGGCATTATCCAGGCCGGAAAAGCGGGCAGGGTAAAATTCGTCGGCTTTGACTGGTCCGCCGATACCAAATCCCTTATTGAACAGGACGTTCTTTACGCCACGATGGTTCAGAATCCTTTTGTTATGGGATATGAAGGCCTCCAGGCCGGTGTGGATGTATACAACAAAAAATCCGTTCCGAAGCAGGTTGATACCGGCGTAACGGTAGCAACCAAGGCAAACGCCGCTCAAATTGACGCCCTTGCCTGGGGTGGAACCCGGTAATCGCTGAAACCGGCAATTTTTGTAGTTGACACCGGAATGAGCTTCCCCGGAGGCTCATTCCGATGTTTTTTTTGTTGTCGATTCCCGTATTACAAGGTACGGCTCTATTAGTTTTCTGAGCGGGGACCGGCTGTTTTTCTTAATCAGGCGCAGCAGATATTCCGCAGCGGTCCGGCCCATTTCGCATACCGATTGAGAAACCGTGGTCAACGGAACACGGCAAAGCGCGGAAAGGCGTATGTCGTCAAATCCGGCTACCGTAACCTGGCGGGGTATGGAAATGCCCATCTCCAAAAAACGCGCTATAAAGCCGATTGCCACATAATCGTTGGTTACAAAAAGGCTGGTCTTCTTTTTCATGATTGAGTCGTACTCCGCGACTGTGGGGGCAAGCTCATAGCCGTCTCTGTAGGTCTTCGCGTTGGAATACCTGATAATGGGGACCGCTCCACTGCAAAGATGATCTTCAAAACCCCGTATTCTGTCACGTACGGTTTCGTGATCAAAAACAGAAACGATAATCACCTGTTCATGTTCAAGGGAATTGATATGTTCCGCAAGCAAAGCCCCGCCCCTGTAATTATCACAGCATACATACGAAACATCGGGGTCTTCGGATTTGCTGTTTACCAGAACAAAGGGGATTCCTGATTTTTCCAATTCCATCACGGCCGGAGAATTGCTGGATAAAGGCGTTATAAGCAGGCCGTCCACCCGGCTTTTCAGCATGGAACAGACGCCTTCCAGTTCCCGCGCGGGTTCCCACTGGGAACTCATCACCTGGAACGTGTAGTTGTTTGCCGAAACAACCTTGTCGATGCCGTCGGCAAGGTCGATGTAAAAATTGTTGGGAAACTCATCCACAATAACGCCTATGTTACGGGTTGGTTTACCGGCAAGGCCCTGGGCAAGCACATTGGGGATATACGAATGTTTTTCAATTACTGACGACACCCGGCTTGTGGTTTTTTCACTTACCAGATTTGATTTTGAAATCACTCTTGAAACGGTTGCCTTTGAGACTCCGGCTTCCCTGGCTATATCGGCTATGGTTATATGTTTCATGACGCCTTCCTTCACTACTGTTCTGTGCTAGACAGAACACCAGTATACACTTGCTTGAAGATTTCATCACCCCCGGCTACACTTTAAGTCATGCGTTTTGTGTCAACCAGCAACAGCGGTTCTTCCGTATCTTTCAAAACGGCCGTGCTGCGCTGCCTGCCGGAAGAAGGCGGTCTTTTTGTTCCCAAATCATCGCCGGATCTGCGCCAGTTCATACTCCACATGGACGAGGAAACCGGTTTTTCCGAAATGCTTTCCTCCCTTATACCGGCGCTTTTTGAAGGAGAACTTGATCCCGCCGCCGCGGCAAGAATTGCGAAAAGCGCCGCCGGTTTTACGCCCGAATTGATCCGCCTTGATTCCGAAATTTCCGCTCACGCGGGGTCCGCTCACGCCGGATCCGCCCGCGGCGGGTCCGGCGTCAACAGAACCGGAGATTCAAGCCGCAGCGGAGCCCGGCTTTCCGTCCTTAACCTTTACAATGGTCCCACGGGGACGTTTCTGGATTTTGCCATTACGTTTCTGGCCGCCTTTTTGGAAGAGACGCTTTCCGCGCAATCCGTTTCCCGAATAATGGTTATTTCCGCGGTGAGGGGGACGGGAATCAGCGTTGCCCGGGCTTTTCTCGGCCGCAGGGGAATTACCGCAACGCTGCTTTATCCCGAAAATTTTCCCATACTCGGCATCGATCCGAAAGACTGCATAGGCATGGGCGGAAATATTATTCCCATACAAGTTGAGGGAACGGCCGACGACTGCCAGGATCTTGTTACCGCCGTCATCAACGACAGGCCTTTCGTCGAACGCTACAACATTACCAGTGCGAACGCCGTTAATCCGGGACGCCTTTTGCCCCAGATTTTTTATTTTTTGTACAGCTTTATTCAGCTTAAAAAAAGCCTTGCCGGAGAGCTGGTATTCAGCCTGCCGACCGGAAATTTGGGCAGCCTTATTACGGGACTCTACGCCTGGAAATTCGGGATGCCGGTAAACGGCTTTATCGCCGCGATGAACAGCAACAACGCGGCGGGCGGCTTTATCAGAGGGCAGGGATTTAGCCGGCAGCCGCTTGTCGTCACCAATTCGCCAAGGCTGGACATAACACGGCCGTCCAATCTTGAACGGCTCGAAACTTTTTACCGGGAAGCCCCGATAGTAATGAGGAATATGGTTTTTCCCGAAAGCATTGATGACCGGACAACGCTGCAAACGATGAAAAAAGTACGGGAACGCCACGGGCTTTTTCTCGATCCCCAGAGCGCCGTTGCCTTTGCCGCCGCCGAAAAAATCGCCGCCGGCAGGGACTTTTACGGGAATATTGTGGTTTTTGCGACAGAACATCCGGCCCGTTACGCGGAAACGATTTACAAAGCTACGGGAGAACGCATCGCTATTCCGGACAGGCTTAAAGCCATGGAACAAAAAACCGA
>JAIROH010000096.1 GCA_031257595.1 Treponema sp.
GGAAGCCGGTGAGGAAGCCGCTTTCGCCGCGTATATTTTCAGGACAATCGAAGACGAAAAACGAAGTGCCGGAAAATGGCATAAATACGGCAAACCGGGCTTTTTCGGCAGGTAAGGGCAACGCTGATCTATCCGCATTCGAATAAATCAGCGCTTCCTAAAGCTCAGGCAAAATACGCCACGCCGGCCTCGAATATCCGCTGACATTTATTGCCCGGGATGTTGACATGGACAAAGCGGCCGCGGCGTTCCGAATGGCCCATTTTCCCCAGTACCCGGCCGTCGGGACTGGTAAGCCCTTCAATGGCAAAGTCCGATCCGTTGGGGTTGTCCGGCTCCGAAACGGCGGGCAGGCCGTCCCCGCCGGCATAGCAAAAAGGAACCTGCCCGGCCTCAAACAGCGCCCTGCCTTCGGCCTCGCTTATCACAAGGCGTCCCTCCCCGTGGCTTACCGGCAGGACGTGCAGCGTTCCCGGTTCTTCCAGGGCAAGCCATGGGGACAGGTTTGACATAACGGTTGTCCGCACCATCCGGGACACATGGCGTCCGATTCTGTTAAAGCTGAGCGTCGGCATACCGTCGGCCGCTTCGGTATAACGGCCGTAGGGAACAAGTCCCAGTTTGACAAGAGCCTGGAACCCGTTACAGATGCCCAGTATAAGGCCGTCCCGGTTTTCAAGAAGGCGGCGAACCGCATCGGCCAGGGCCGGCGACCGCAGGACGTTGGCGATGAATTTTCCCGATCCGTCCGGTTCGTCGCCGGCGCTGAAACCGCCGGAAAGGGCCACGATCTGGGCTTCGGCAATGGCCCCGGCCAGCTCTTTTGTTGATTCCGCTATATCCCCGGCGTTACGGTTTCTGAACACGACCTGCCGGGTCCGGGCGCCGGCTTTGAGAAAAGCCTGTTCCATATCCCATTCGCCGTTGGTTCCCGGAAAAACAGGAAGCGCCACCAATGGGCGGGCCCTTTTTCCCGCCCCGCCCGCCGTCCTGTTCGCGTTATTCGTCCTGTTCACGTTATTCGTTACCTTGCCCGTCATGTCCGTTCCGGCCCGCCTGCCTTTCACCGTTTCGTTAAAAACGATCCGTGCGTACGACGCGCCGCCGGCCGCGGCGGGATCTTCGGAGGTCTGCGGATACACATTGCGCAGGGCCAATTCAAACGTGTTGCGGAGTTCCGCCAGTGACTTTTCCGCCCCGCCGATACGGAATACCGGTTCGGCGATTGTTTTCGCCGCCAACATCCAGGCCGCTCCCGCCGGCGGATCGATGCCGTCAGCCGGGCCGTCAAGCTCAAGCAGCACGGCGCCGGGATAGTTTGTCCCGGTAACAACATTCAGGGCTTCAGCGCGGACTTCCAGGCCGGTCATGTTTCCGAACGCCATAAGGGCCAGGGCGGCGGCGGTTCCGCCCGCTCCCACGGGATAGGCCGCTTTTACAAGGCCCCGGCGGGTCAGTTCCGCAATCGCGGCCATGTTTGCCCTGAACTGTTCCCATTCGCCGCCGGCAGATACGTCCGCGGCGCCTGAAATCCCGCCGGCCCTGTCCGCCGTTCCCTCCGGGTACAACAGCACGACCGGGCGGCCCGGCTCCCCGCTCAACGCCCCGGAACGCACCGAGGCGGCCGGCGCGGTTCCCGCGGCAAAAACCGCCAGCGCCGGCGGCACGGCAATGTCAACGCCGCGGGCCGGATCGCGGTATGTGCCGGACATCGAATCCTTCCCGCCGATCGCCGGCACGCCCAGGGCCAGCTGCGCTTCCAGCGCCCCCAGAAGCGCCGCCGCGGGCTTTCCCCAGCTTTCCGGCGTCTCCATCCGCTCAAAATATTCCTGCATGGAAAGCCGCGCCCCGAACGGGTCGCCGCCAAGACAGGCGAATTTCGCCAGCGCCTCTTTTACCGCGCCTTTCGCCCCTTCGTAAGGGTCGGCCCCGCTGCGCGCAGGGTCAAAACCAAAACTCATAAGGCTCGCGGTACAACATTCCTTTCCCGGCAGGGCAGGCAGAAGCGCCGCCATGCCGCATTCCGGCGTACCCTGGGTTTCGCCCCCCCAGGGAAAAAGCACCGAGGCCGCTCCAATCGAGCCGTCAAAACGTTCCTGTAATCCCCGTCTGCTCCCGCTCCGCAGCGAACCAAGTTCGGCTTCAAGCTCCTCAAGCAGTTGAGAGGGGGTGTCAGTCACCTTTTTGCCCGCCGTCTCCGCGCCGGGCGTTTTCAGCAGCGCCGCCGCCGAGCGGGCCGCTCCGTTGGCGTCAAGAAAATTCCGGGAAAGGTCAACGATGGTTTTTCCGCGCCAGCTCATCCGCAGCCGGGCGGCTTTCCGCTCGGCGTCCGGGGAATTTTCCCCGCCGGAGTCCTCTCCGCAGCTTACCTGGGCAATAACGACGGCGTCGAGGTTTTCCAGGGCCGCCGCGCGGATAAGAGCGGCGGCGTCTTCCGGCGCGGCGACAACCGCCATGCGTTCCTGGGATTCGGAAATCGCGAGCTCGGTCCCGTCAAGGCCGGCGTATTTTTTCGGCACGGCGTCGAGGTTGATGTCCAGCCCCGGGGCAAGCTCGCCGACAGCCACCGACACGCCGCCGGCGCCAAAGTCGTTACATCGCTTGATAAGCCGGCTCAGGCCCGCCCCGCGGAACAGCCGCTGGAGCTTCCGTTCTTCAACGGCGTTGCCTTTCTGGACTTCGGCGCCGGCGCTTTCCACCGATTCCCCGGTATGCGCTTTGCTGGAACCGGTCGCCCCGCCGATTCCGTCCCGGCCGGTTTTTCCCCCGATAAGCAAAACCACGTCGCCTTTTTCCGGCGCGGCGCGGCGTACCTGCGATTCGGGGACGGCGCCGATAACCGCTCCAAGTTCCAGACGCTTTGCCAGATAGCCGTCGTGGTAAAATTCCGCCACCTGCCCCGTAGCCAGGCCTATCTGGTTTCCGTAGGACGAATAGCCCGCGGCGGCTTCCCGGGCGATCTTTATCTGCGGAAGTTTTCCCGGCAGGGTTTCGGCCAGGGCGCCGCGCGGATCGCCGCCGCCGGTGATCCGCATCGCCTGGTGTACATAGGCCCTCCCCGAAAGCGGATCCCGTATCGCTCCGCCAAGGCAGGTAGCGGCGCCGCCGAACGGTTCGATCTCGGTCGGATGGTTGTGGGTTTCGTTTTTGAAAAGAAGCAGCCAGGGTTCCGAAAGAATCCGGGGTTCCGAAAGAATTCGGGATTTCGGTGAAGCCCCGGTATCCGGCGGAACCCGGTCTTCTTCGGTGATTTTTGTCCCGGCGGAATTTTCGGGCCGGGTTTCAAATTGCGCCGTTACTTTGATTGTACAGGCGTTGATTTCACCCGACTCGTCCAGATCGGGAACCATGCCCTGTTTTTTAAGCAGTTTCGCGCCTATCGTCGCCATGTCCATCAGCGTACGGGGCCGGGAAAGCGCTTCTTCTCCGTACACTTCGCGGCGGGCGTTTTCATAACATTCCAGGGCCTTTCGCAATTTTTCGGTTTCCGGGGCCGCGGCAATCTCTATCGGATCAAGGGCGGTGGTAAACGTTGTATGTCTGCAATGATCCGACCAGTAGGTGTCAAGAACGCGAAGTTCGGTGATCGTCGGATCCCTGCCGCAAGAGGCAAAATAATCCCTGCAAAAAACCAGGTCGTCCCCGGACATCGCAAGGCCGTATTCCGTTTTCTTAACGGAAAGACCCTTTTCATCAAGACCGGTAAAGCCGGCAAGGAGGGGTATATCGGGAATCGCCGGTTCCACCCGTGAAACTTCGGGGGGTTTTCCGTCCCGCGCTTTGGTTCCGTCCGTCGCTTCGCTGTTTTTCCGCGCTTCCCGCGAGTCCACCGGGTTAATAAGGTATGCCTTTACCGCGGCAAGTTCGGCCGGACGGAGGCCGCCGGGTACGAGGATATAGTACTTCGCGCAGCGTACGCCGGGCCGCAGTCCCAGGACCAGTTCCAGGCACTGTTCCGCGGAATCGGCGCGCTGATCGTACTGACCGGGCAGGTACTCGACGCCAAAACACGCTCCGTCTTCTTCGGGTAATTCATCGAAAACCCTGTCGCACTGGGGTTCGGAAAAGACAAGCTCTACGGCTTTTTTGAACTGTTCGCCGCTCAGTTCCGTTCCGCTCAGATAGTAGCCGTTAAGGATACGGACGTTCGTGAGTTTTGCCAGCGCCGGGTACTGCGGCCCCAGAAACGCGGCCAGATCGTCTTTAAGCCTTCGGGCTTCCACGTCGAAGCCCGGTTTTTTTTCAACAAACACCTGTTGCGCGGAACGATCCTGGACTTTCATGGAATTCTCCTCATTACCCGGGGTTTTACAGTACGATCTTGACAGTGCACTATACCATGTTTTTTTCGGGCGTACCAGAGAGCCGTGATTCCTGCCGGCAATTTTACTTTTAGCCGCGGATAATCACAAACCACCCGAACAAGGCGTATTCCGGTTTGACGGCGGGGACCATATCCGGAAGATGAGCGTGTTTCGCACGAACGGCACGAACTTTTGTTTTGTTAGTAGAGCCAGTTCCAAAACCCTGGAGAGTTTTTCCACTGGCTATGGAGTTTCTCAGTTTTAATCCTTATTACATAAGGATTAAAAACTTACGAAACATCCTACATCTAAGGTTGCTGTTCAAAAAACTGAAGTTTTGGAACAGCCTCAGTATTGATTTTGCCTCTCCTTTCGGCATAGTGTGAATGAAATTCCTGTAATCGAGGTACTAGACTTTTTGCGGCCGGAGATGTACATATAGAACATCCATTCTATCCAACACAAGGAGCCGCTTTATGTCAGAAGAATCCATCAGAACCAACCATACCGCCTACAATATGCAGTCCTGGTCCAAACAAAAAGGGCTGAACCCGGTCGTCGTTGAAAAAACAGAGGGCATTT
>JAIROH010000140.1 GCA_031257595.1 Treponema sp.
GCCCCGGTAGTTTTGAAATTGGCGGAATCAAACAAGCGGGCGCTGGTTCCCATAATCAGGGTGGACAGAACGATAAAGCCAAGCCCCGGAAGCCCCACCCGCAGCGGCATGACGGAAAAGGGAACCAGCGGATCCCGGAACAAATACAAAAGGAAAAACACAATAACAGCATTGACAATATTGCCGGCACAGACAATGAGAAAAAAATTACTCTTTTTATTCAAAACACACCCCCAAAACAAACCTCCGGTTTTTCGCCGGATGGGAAATTATAGATCGCAACAATCTCTTCCATGAAAACCTGCGATCGGTTCCCGGAACATCGCCCGCACTTTTTCAAAAGTCAGCCCTGTTTCAGGCTCGCGCACAGTTTGTCAGGTTACAGGAGAAATTTACTTTATCGTTGTTTGGTTGTCAACGAATCGAATTGCGAATACCGAGAGGCTTCACCAAAAAAAACAAAAATATACTTGACTAAACCTATGGTTTTAATATAGTATTATCCTATAAAAATACTATGGAAGCACTGATTTATTCAATCGAGAATAAATCAGCGCTACTTTAAAGAGAGGTTCAAATGAGTGACGGCGCTCTTTCACAGGATGAAATAGACGCATTGTTGGCGGGTGTAGATTCTTCCGCGCTCGGTTCTCCGTCTCCCGCCCCCGCGGCGGTTTCCGGAGGCGGCTCCGAGGACGAACGCAAGGCCATTCAGGACTTTCTTTCCGGTACCGTAAGCGCCCAGTCTTCAAACCTGTCGATGATGACAGGCAAGGATGTCAGCTTTCGGGGGCCAAACGTAATCGCGATGACCCGCGAGGACCTGCTTCAGCAGCTTCCCGACATGGTAACCGCCGTCAAAGCCGACTTTAATTCCGGCTTCCCCGGAGAGCACAGTTTTATTTTCCCGGAAAAAACGGCAAAGGCCATCGCAAGCCTGATGAACAAGGAAGAAAACATCACCCTTGACGAAATGGCCATGTCGGTCATCGGCGAAGTGGTGTCCCAGCTTGTCGGCTCCCAGATTACCGCCCTTACCGACAAGACCGGCAATAAGTCCATCGCCTCGGTGTCTCCGGAAGCGGCCAATGTACCCAAAGCGGTCGCCGCCCTTCCCGGCGGGACGTTTATGTGCGCGACCTACCAGCTTACCCTTGGCGACGGCGAAAGCCATCAGCTGTGGGAAATATACGGCCCCCAGGTTTCTTCGGATATTGCCCAGGCCCTTGGCAGTCCGGCCGCGGCGGGCCCCGCTTTTTCCGGCATGGACACGGGAACGATGTCCGGAATGGGGACAATGCCCGGAATGGGAGCGGCGCCCGGAGCGGGAGCGATGCCCGGAATGGGGATGGCCGGAATGGGACCAATGCCCGGAATGGGAATGGCCGGCATGGGAGCGATGCCCGGCATGGGAGCTATGCCGATGAACGCGGCCAATGTACAGCCGGTACAGTTCTCAAGCCTTATCCCCCAGCCCACGATCCAGGAACAGGGCAATATCGGCCTTATCATGGACGTGTTCATGGAGATGACCGTTGAACTGGGCCGTACCAGGAAGCTTATCAAAGAGATCCTCGGTATGGGCGAGGGCACGATCATTGAGCTTGACAAGCTTGCCGGCGAGCCGGTGGATATTTTGGTGAACCACAAGCTTATCGCCAAAGGCGAAGTTGTGGTTATTGACGAAAACTTCGGCGTCCGGGTGACGGAAATCGTGTCCCCGATGGAACGAATGAGCGATATGGGATAGGCCGGAAACGGCAGGCCCATTATGTACATTTAGCCGCATATAAAGCGGCCGGACAGTTTAACTTGGGAGGGGAAAACTGAACCGTATTTTTTTGGCGGCGCTGTTTGCGGCGCTGCTTGTTCCTCAATTTGTGTATTCTCAAACCCCGGAAACAACAGTTTCGGGCCGGCCGGACGAAAGCGGTTATATAATCGCCGACGTTCCCGAACCGGCAGCCGCGGCTTCGTTTTCGGCAATCCTGCGCATGGTGCTGGTGCTTGCCCTGGTCGCCGGGATCATTTACCTTGTTTTGTTTTTTCTCCGCAGGGTTTCCCGCCCGCAGGCGGAACAGAATCCCCACCTTAAAATACTCGCTTCAACCCATCTTGGAAACAGCAGGTTTGTCCATGTGGTGTCCCTGGGGAACCAGGCCTGGCTTGTCGGAGCGGGCGAGGGGGGAATAAACCATATCGCCGATATAAACGACAAAGAGGCCCTTGACGCGATGCTTCTTGACGCTTCAAGGAAAACCGCCGAAGAGATCAGCCCTGTTTCCGGGTTTCGGGCCCTGCTCAAGCGCCTTTCCGCTTCCGGGGACAGCGGGGAAAACAGGCTTCTCAACATAAAGAAGCGGCGTGAACGCTTTAAGAGGTTTTAGGATGAAGTTTGGTAAACCAACCCGTCCCGCCCCGAAAAGCGGAAGATCCCGCAGGGCATGGCTTTTGGGGCTGTTCCTCTTTGTTTCGCCGTTTCTCGAAGCTCAAGCCGCGTTCCCCGAAGGATCCGCCCAGGGTACGACTTCGCTCCCCGTTCCCGCCGAAGACGGCATTATCCCCTTTATCGACCTGTCGATCCGCAATCCGGCGAACGGGCAGGAAGTGGCGTTTTCCCTCCAACTTCTTCTGCTTATCACCGTACTGTCCCTCGCGCCGAGCATCATCATCCTGATGACCAGTTTCCTTCGTATTTCGATTGTCCTTGATTTTGTCAAAAGGGCGCTGTCGTTGCAGCAGGTTCCCCCCAACCAGGTGCTTTTGGGGATAAGCCTTTTTCTTACGCTGTTTATCATGTGGCCCACGTTTGAGACAATCTACAACAATTCGTTCCGCCCTCTGGCCGACGGCGATATCAATGTGGAAGAAGCGTACCGCGAAGCCGAAGGCCCTTTAAGGATTTTTATGTACAGCCAGATGCGGGGAAACCCCAACAACATACGGCTTTTTATGGCGATGCGCGGCCTTGACCGGCCGGAAAGCCTCGCCGACGTGCCGACCTATGTGCTTATTCCGGCGTTTATTCTGAGTGAACTGACGACGGCGTTTAAGATAGGGATACTGCTTTTTATTCCGTTTATTGTAATCGACATGGTAGTGGCAAGCGCCCTTATGTCGATGGGAATGATCATGCTGCCGCCGGTAATGATCTCGATGCCCTTTAAGCTGATGCTTTTTATTTTGGTTGACGGCTGGGGGCTTTTGACGGATCAACTGGTCCGTTCATTTATGTAGGATGGGAGGCTTATGACCATTGGGGAAGTAACGGCCCTGCTTCGGGAAGGAATTCTCCAGGTGCTTTTTTTGGCGGCGCCCCTGCTTTTAACGGCGCTTGTAGTCGGCCTGGTCGTCGCGATCCTCCAGGCTACTACGTCGATACAGGAGCAGACTCTTACCTTTGTCCCAAAGGTAATCGCGATACTCCTGGTACTGGGTTTTCTTGGGGGCTGGATGTTTAGTTCTTTACGGGACTATACGATTGAGCTTTTCCGGATGATTCCGGACATGAGGTAATCCTGTGGGTCCGGAAATGAATTTCGTATAAAGAGGGCTTTTCCAAAACTCTGGAGAGTTTTGGAAAAGCCTCAGGAGTTGTTTGTTTGATTAGAGAGATGCTTGCCGCCGCTCCCCTTTTTCTTCTTCTCGCGGTTAGAGCCCTGGCGCTGATTGAGACAGCCCCGCTTCTTTCGTCGGAGGCCAATCCCCAGGTTGCCCGCGTCGCCCTGGCCGCCTTCGCCGCCCACGCGGCGTTTCCCGCGGCGGCAAACGCGTCCGGCCTTGAGCTTTTCTCCCTGAGCTTTGTGTTTTTGTTGATTGGGGAAGCCATTATCGGTATCATTATGGGGTTTTTTGTGACTATCGTTTTTTCGGCGTTTTCAACCGCGGGCCAGTTCTTTTCTCTGCAAATGGGCTTTGGAGCCTCCGAAACCTTTGATCCGCTGTCGCAGATAGAAAACCCCCTTATGGGCCAGTACCTTAACCTTATCGCGATGCTGGTTTTCCTTGCGCTGAACGGTTTTACCCAGCTTTTTCTCGGCGGGTTCTGGCGTTCCGTGCAGTCCCTGAGCGTACTGTCCCTGGTACAGGGCAGGGAAACGGTCCTCGGCATGCTGCTTGCGGGTCTTTCCCGGCTTTTTTTGGACGCGATGGTTATTTCCCTCCCCATTTTGGGAACCCTTTTTTTAATATCCCTGTCTACGGGCCTTATCTCCAAAGCCGCTCCCCAGATCAATATCCTTACCGAAGGCTTTCCCCTTTCGATTACCGTCGCGTTTATCCTGATCATCGCGACGATGCCCTTTATGGTGGAAATCTTCGGCCGGGTCGTTGACGCGGGCTTTTCCTCGGTTGAAGACCTCTATATCAGAATAGGGCGGATGATAGGAGGCGGCGCGTGATGTTCTTTTGGCTAAAGCAAACAACACGTATCCCCGCTGCCGGCGCCGCTGTTTGTCGAGGCAGGCACTCAAAAAAACCGGGGGGCCTGGCCGCAAAAATCCGTCCCGGAACAAGTCCGGGCCGGTTTTTGTGGCCACCCCGTGCCGCTTTTTCGTGGGAGTGCCTGCCAAATACCCCGGCGGCGCCGGTAGCCGAAACTACACCTGGTTTTTGTTTAGCCAAAACTGTAAGAGAGGGCTTGTTCTTGCGGAATAAGCCCTTGTTGAGTCCCTTTTTGGATAGAGTGCTGGTACTAAAGCAAACAACACGTATCCCCGCTGCCGGCGCCGCTGTTTGTCGAGGCAGGCACTCAAAAAACCCGGGGACGCGGCCTAAAGCCGTTGTTCCAGGCAGCGGCCTTTACCGGGCCTACACCATGCGGCATTTCTTCGTTAACACGCTCAATGTTTCGCGTGCTTTTGTGGGGTGTGTCCTTAAAAACCCCCTCCCGGAACAAGTCCGGGCCGCTGCGCAATCCGGCTGTGCCGGATTGCAGCGGAGTTTCCGCTTTGCGGAAACTCCAGGTAACGTATGGAGGAGTTTTGCCTATGGCAAAACTCCGCTGCAATGTGCTGAAAGCACATTGCGCCGCCACCCCGCGCCGCGTTTTTCGTGGGAGTGCCTGCCAAATACCCCGGCGGCGATGGACTTACAGTGGTTTGCCGCCGAAGACGAAGGCCGTACCGAGGAGCCGTCGGAGTACAAGATACGCAAAGCCCGGGAAGAGGGGAGGGTAGCCAAAAGCCAGGAATTTATCGGCGCCATTGGGCTGCTGTTTCCGGCTTTGACGATACTGTTTTTGGCGCCCTATATTTTGCGAACCTGCGTGGAAATGGTACGTTTTTTCTTTTTAAGGATAAACGAGCTTGATCCGGTTAATGACAGGATTGTCGCCGGGGTGTTTTTTTCTTACCTTGCCAAACTTGCCCTGCCGGTTGTCCTGGTAGCGTTTGTGTCGGCAATCTTTTCCAATATTGTACAGACCGGACTTTTGTTTACCACAAAACCCCTGGCGCCGAATTTTTCCAAAATCGTGCCCCGCTTCGGACGTTATTTTCAGCGGACGCTTTTTTCAATGGAAGGGCTGTTCAATTTTGTCAAATCGGTCGTCAAAATGGCGATCATCGGCGTTACGGCGTTTATCCTGATACGTTCCCGTATGAATGAGCTTGTAAACCTCCAGACCGCGGGGCTCTGGCTGGGCCTTACCACCGTGGCCGGCATCGCGATACGCATGCTGATAATTTCCGCGCTGCTTTTGCTGCTGCTTTCGATTCCCGACATTCTTTTTCAGCGCTGGCAGTACCGGGAATCCCTCAAGATGACCAGGGAAGAGGTAAAAGAAGAGCGAAAAATGTACGAAGGGGATCCCCATATCCGCGCCCGTATCCAGCGACGTATGAGGGAATTTATGAATCAGAATATGGCGGTAAATGTCGCCAAAGCCGATGTGGTGATCACCAATCCGACCCATTTTGCCGTTGCCCTGGAATACGATGGCGATACGATGGACGCACCCCAGCTTACCGCCAAAGGCGCCGACGAGCTGGCGTTCAGGATCAGGGAGATCGCCAAAGAAAACGACGTGCCGTTAGTCGAAAACAAGCCGCTCGCGCGGGCGCTTTACGCCGAAGTGGATATAGGGCGGAGCGTACCCGTTGTATACTGGGAAGTTATCGCCGGTATTCTGGCGCGGGTCAGGCGTATTGACGCCGAACGGCGTCAGGCCGACGGCCTGGGAGCATAAGGAGAAGATTGAATGGCTGACGCAAGAACATTTTCGGGAACACCGGCGGCGCCTTTGGGCAGCCGGAGCGATATAACCATAGCGGGCGCCGTTGTCGCCGTGGTCATCATGCTGGTGGTTCCCCTGCCGACGGTGCTGCTGGACGCCCTTATGGCGATGAACCTTATTCTGGCCCTGCTTATCCTCCTTATAGTCCTTTACACGAAAAAGGCTACGGATTTTTCGTCGTTCCCGACGGTACTGCTGGTCTCGACGGTTTTCGGCCTGGCCCTGAACGTGTCTTCCACCCGGCTTATCCTTACCAAGGGCGCGGCGTTTGACGGACGGATGATCGGGGCGTTTTCTTCGTTTGTTGTCGGTTCTGGCGGCAGCGAAGGTCTTGTCGTGGGCTTTGTGATCTTTATCGTGATTATCGCCGTTCAGGCCGTGGTTATTACCAAAGGTTCCACGCGGATTTCCGAAGTGGCCGCCCGTTTTACGCTGGACGCCCTGCCGGGAAAGCAAATGGCCATTGAGGCTGAATTTAACGCCGGGGCGATTACCGAAGAAGAGTCTATCACAAGAAAAGCCGAACTCCAGAAAGAGGTTAACTTTTACGGGGCGATGGACGGATCGAGTAAATTTATTTCCGGCAATGTTAAAGTGGGGATACTCATTACCGCCGTCAACATATTGGGCGGCATTATTATAGGAACGGCGATTCACGGCGAGGCGGTAAACAACGCCGTCGGAACCTACATAACGTTTTCCATAGGCGACGGCCTTATTTCCCAGCTGCCGGCGCTGCTGGTTTCCACGGCGACCGGTATTATCGTAACCCGC
>JAIROH010000234.1 GCA_031257595.1 Treponema sp.
CCCACAGGCGTACTGATGGTTTTGGAAAACAGCCAGATGAAGAGGATCGCGATAAAAAGCACCGCCGCCGTAAGAAAAAGATTCTGCCGGGTAACGCTTCGCACCGCTTCAAATACAACGCTGTGGGGAATTGTCGTAAACACCGCAGCGCCCATCTGCGGAATACGGTAGTAAGCTCCGAAATAGTCAATCCCCTCATGGGTAAAGGAAACCTGCCGGTTGTTGTCTCCCTCGTTTTGCATGGTTTCCACAATCGGCAGATCGGAAAAATTAGCCCCGCCCAAAACCAGATCGCTGTCCGCGTGGAGCAGGACATCCCCGGCCTCGTTGATCATAAAGCTTGAATTGGCTCCGGTTCCGAACGATTCGGCAAGTTCATCGGGAGAAAAAAGCACCGCTATGGTTTCGCTGCCGGGCGAAACGGCTTCTGGGCCGGCGGAAGGCGCCGGCGAACCCTGGCGGCGGGTAAAAACCATCGCGATAAGGGGAAGCTCGAAATCCGGCGACGCGTTAAAAAACCGGATTTTACCGTCCGCCGGAACAGGAAGGGCAATGTTTGACGTGATGTAGCTTTCCGCCTTTCCCGCGTTGATTTCGTTGGAAAGGAAAAACTGTTCGTTGGGGATCAACGTCCACCCTGCGCCTCCGGCGGAAACGGCTATGGCCGCTATGTTCTGGTTACGGTCAAAAAAGTAACTGTCCAGTTCAGAATCACGATCCCGAATGCCCCGATCCCGGGACAGCGTTTCCAGATACAGAGACACCGCTGCCTGAAGGGCCGTAAAGGCGCTTTCCGCCTGCGATCCCGCGCGCTGGTTAACGGTAAGGTTATTGTCCTCGGCGGTACGCCGGACATCTTGGGTACTGATCGCCGAAACAAGAACGGTAACCGTTCCCAGAGATACGAGTACCAAAATGGAAATGATAAGAACCAGTTTCGCGCCTATGGGAAAACGAACGCGGGTCTTATGCGGATTCTCTTTTGCCACGATTACCCCCAGCCCTGAAACAGAATGAAATTCAGTATGAATCAAGAACTAGAGTAATTCAAGTAGGGATGAATAAAACCCGCGGCAATTTTCAAGGTTTACAAGGGAGATACGTTCGTCATGGCCGTGAATCCGGGAAAGTTCCCCGGGATCAAGAACCTGGGGATTAAAACGGTAAATTGGCCCGGCAAGTTCGCTGTAGTGCCGTGAATCCGTTGTGGCCGTCATAAGAAAAGGAAGAACCGGGACGCCAGGGAAAGCGGCCGCCGCCGCTCCAAGGATTTTGTCCCAGCCGGCGGAAGCGCTGGCGGCCCTCCCGCCGTTTTTCCTGAAACCGGGAACGTTTTCCTGCCCCGGAACTGCCGGGACGGGATCGGTCGCAAGGCCGTGAATCCGTACCGAAACCCTGTCGTCGTTAACGGTTTCCTTAACGCGGGCCAGAGCCGTTTCCACGGTCCAGGGAGGAAGCAGCCGCAGGTTAAGTACCGCCGTTACTGCCGAAGGCATAACATTGTCTGCGGCGCTTCCTTTAAGCATCGTCATGGCAACGGTTGTCCGGAGCAGGGCCGCCGTTACCGGACTTGCCGCGGCGATCCTGAAAAACAAAGGCCCCAAAACGCGGGCGTGTTTCATCACCCATGACTGAACGCCGCCGGAATGTTTCGCGCAGCCTTTGAAAAAGGCCTCTACTACAGGATCAAGGGCAAACGGAAAAGGCCTCTTGTCGATACGGCACAGCGCCCGCGCCAGGATCGCCGCCGCCTGGATCTTCGGAGGCTGGGACGCATGGCCGGGCTTTTGTTCCACGACAAGGTCCATGCTGAGAAAGCCCTTTTCCTCGATACCGACAAGGACCAGCGGCTCCCGTATCCCTTTTATCTGATCCTCCGTGACCGGGGAGCCTTCGTCGAGTATCCAGGCAAACCGGCGGCCTTCTTCCGCGAGGATCCGGGCCGTTTCTTTCGCCCCGGCGATTCCGGCCCTTTCCTCGTCACCGCCGAACGCGAACCATATATCCCGCTCCGGCGCGAATCCTTTTTCACAAAGTTCTTCGGCGCTTTCCAGGATCGCGATAAGCATGCTTTTCATATCCAGCGCGCCGCGGCCGTAAACGTATTGTGTCCCGTCTTCTTCGCGGATTTCCGCGCCGAACGGATCGGCGCTCCACTTTTCCGCTTCCGCGGGAACCACGTCGTAGTGGGCCAGGAACAGCACCGGCGCGTTTTCCGCCGGGTTCTCCTGTTTTGCCGCTCCCGCCCGTTCCACCGCCTGTTTTACGGCAGCCGGCCGGGCTTTACGCGCCGCGGCGGGCCAGCGGTACACCACGGAAAACGGCGAAACGATACGGCGCTCCGCGGCCTTGTGAAACGCGGGAAAGGCCCGCGCCAGGAAACGCTGGAACCGGCGGAGCGCCTGTTCACCCCCGTCACGCCAGGATGTATTTATCCGAATCGCTTTGCGAAACCGTTCTATGTAATCCATAGCGGTGCCGACGGCATTTGCCTCCCTATTTTATGAAAAACCGCAGAATAAAGATTAGAAACAGGATCCACGTAACAACGCTGATGTCCTTGAATTTCAGCGTAAGGGCTTTAAGAATCACATAGGAAAGAAGCCCGTATACAATGCCTTCGGCGATGCTGTAGGCAAAGGGCATCATCACGATTGCCAGGAACGCCGGAATGCCTTCGGTGGGATCTTTAAAGTTTATGTCCGTTA
>JAIROH010000208.1 GCA_031257595.1 Treponema sp.
ATGATAAAAGAATCTTTGGTAAAGGCGTTAAGCGATCAGGTAAACGCCGAATACTATTCGGCGTATCTTTATCTTGCCATGTCGGCCTATGCGGATCGGGCGGGTTTCAAAGGCGTTGCCAACTGGCTTTTTGTCCAGGCTCGGGAAGAAATGGCCCACGGAACCCATCTGTATCAGCATATTCTTGAACGGGGCGGAACTCCCGTTTTTGGGGACATCAAAACGCCTCAGGTTTCCTTTGGGAACATTAAAGAGGTTTTTGAAAAAGTCCTTTCCCATGAACGTACGGTAACGGAACGGATTCACAGGATTGCCACGCAGGCCCAGCAGGAACAGGATCACGCCACCTATGCGTTTATCGCGTGGTATATTAACGAACAGGTTGAAGAAGAAGCGTCCACTGAAGAGCTTGTCGCCAAAGTTTCGCTTATCGGGGACAACCCCGGCCTGCTCTACAGTCTGGACGTGGCCCTGGCCGCCCGAACCTTTACCGACCCCTTTGCCGGAAGTTAGGGATACCCGTATTTTGCCATATTGACCTTTCCCGTTTTTGACACCGTGACCCCTTCGGAGCGGAGCAGGGCAGCCTGTAAATCCCCGCCCCGGTCCGGCGGCAGGGCGATCGATCCGTCTTTGCGCACGATACGGTGCCAGGGGAGTTTTTCTTTTTCCGCCAGTGTGTGCAGTACCCGGACCACCTGACGGGCGCCGTTTACCAGCCCGGCCCGCCGGGCAATGCCGCTGTAACTGGAAACGGCGCCCGGTCCGACGGCGCGGATCGCCTCGACAATGCGTTTGGTAACCTCGGTCATTTCGTGTACACGGATACCTTAGCCCGCCGAAGAAGTCATTTCAACCGGACTGGACAAAGCTTCCACGTTGTGTCAAACTCTGGTATGGAAACCCGCGACATCTTCCGCAATATCTCTCCGATCGATCACCGTTATTCCGTTTCCGAACGGGCCGTGTTTGACGCCCTTACCCCCTGGCTGTCCGAAGAAGCTTCCATCGCCGCCTGCGTCAAGGCGGAAATCGCCCTGATCCTGGCTCATCTCGCGATCCGTAAAATGGAGGGGGCCGCGGAAAACCCGCGGCGCACCGCCTCTGCCGCGCCCCAATCCTCCGCCTCCGCCGCGTCCTCCGCGACGCCCCCCGTAACATCCCCGGCTCCCGAACTGCGGGCCGTCTTGAACAAGGCCGGCGAATCGGTCGCCCCCGCGGAAGTCTACGCCGAAGAAGAAAAAACCCGCCACAACATACGGGCGCTGGTTAACGTACTCAAGAAAAAAGTGCCCGCGGAGCTTGCCCCGCTCGTACACCTTGGGGCGACCAGCGTGGACATCCTGGACACATCCCTCGCCTACCGGATGAAAGGCTGCTGCCGGAACGTGATTCTGCCCGCCCTCCGCCGTCTGGAAACCCTGCTCTGTGACTTCGCCGAGCGGGAAGCCGAAACGCCCCAGGTTGGCCGTACCCACGGCCAGCACGCGGTGCCTGTCACCCTGGGTTTCGCCATGGCCGAGTACGTGTCCCGGCTGGGAAAATCGATCCTGGAAATAGAGCGTCTTTCGGAGGGCCTCAAGGGGAAGCTTGCCGGGGCCGTGGGGGCATACAACGCGACCAGCATGATAGTCCGTGACCCGGAAGAACTGGAACGGCTGTACCTTGCCGAGCTTGGCCTTGAACCATCCGAACATTCGACACAGCTTGTGGAGCCTGAATACCTGCTCCGGCTGCTTCTGGAATACAATACCGCTTTCGGGATCATCGCCAACCTCGCCGACGATCTCCGCAACCTTCAGCGAACCGAAATCGGCGAACTAAGGGAAGGTTTTGCCGCGGATCAGGTTGGGTCTTCAACGATGCCCCAAAAGCGGAACCCATGGAATTCAGAGCATGTAAAAAGCCTCTGGAAAGCCTTTATGCCCAGGGTAACGACGTTTTTCCTGGATCAGATAAGCGAACACCAGCGCGATCTTTCCAATTCCGCAAGCCAGCGTTTTATCGCCGACTACATAGCCGGTTTCTGCCTTGCCGTTCACCGTATCGCGGGCGTTGTCGAAGGCCTTGGGGCGGATCGGGAAAAGTGCCTCGCCAACCTGCGTTCCGGCGGCGGGGGCATACCCGGCGGAGTGCTTGCCGAGCCGGCTTATATCCTGCTTGCCGGAGCGGGCGTTTCCGATGCCCACGAGCTGATCCGCAAAATTACACTAAAGGCGGAAAAGGAAAACATTTCCTTTTCCCGGGCCATCGCCGGCGAGCCGGAACTGCTCGAACGTATAGGCGGACAGCTTCTCAAGCTTGTTCCCGAAGAAACCGCCGAAGAGACTGCCGGAGAAGATTCCCCGGCGGGATCGGCCCGCAATTCCGCTCTGGAATTTTTCAGCCGGCCGGAAAAATACCGAGGCCTGGCGGCAAAAAAGGCAAAAGAGCTGGCGGCAAAATACCGGAAGCTGGCGGGATGTAACGGGACCTAAGGATTTAATATTACGGAGGAAAAAATGTTTGAAGAAGCCTTATCCTACGACGACGTGCTGCTTTCGCCGGGCTACAGCGACGTACTTCCCAAAGACTGCGACGTAAACACCATCCTTTGCGCGGGCGTGAAGCTTAACGTGCCGATTGTGTCCAGCGCGATGGATACGGTAACCGAAGAAAAGCTTGCCATAGCCATAGCCCTCGAAGGCGGCGCCGGGGTCATTCACCGAAACTTAAGCCCGGAAGAACAGGCCCGGCAGACGGCGAATGTCAAGCGTTTCCTCAACTGGGTTATTGATTCGCCGGTAACCGTCGGTGAAGACGCCACGGTTAAAGACGTAAAGCTTGTGATGCAGCGTTTCAATGTTTCCGGCATGCCGGTGCTTAATGTTGAAAACCGCCTAACGGGAATCATTACCAGCCGGGACCTCCGTTTCTGCCGGGACGACACGCTGCGGGTTACCCAGGTGATGACCCGGGACCCCGTTGTCGTCCGGGGAGAGCCGACCGCCGGCGAAGCCAGGGAAAAGTTCGACAAACACCGCATTGAAAAGCTTCCCGTAGTTGACGGCGAAGGCCGCCTTACCGGCCTTATCACGGTAAAGGACATGGAAAAGCACGCCCTGTTTCCCAACGCGGCCACGGACAAAAGCGGCAGGCTTATCGTCGGGGCCGCGGTTTCTCCCCAGGATGCAATGACCAGGATGCCCCTCTTGAAGCAGGCGAAAGTTGACTTTGTGGTTCTCGACACCGCCCACGGAGACACAAAAAACGTCATGGACGCCGTCGCCGAAATAAAGAAAAAGTTCGCCGTTCCCGTTATCGGGGGGAACGTGGCCCGGAAAGACGGCGTCCGCCGGCTTATCGAAGCGGGCGCCGACGCCGTCAAAATCGGCATCGGCCCCGGCTCTATCTGCACTACCCGTATCGTGGCCGGTATCGGGGTGCCCCAGTTTAGCGCGGTCTGGAACTGCGCCGAGGAAGCGTCAAAGCACGGGATTCCGGTAATTGCCGACGGCGGCGTTAGATTTTCAGGCGACATCGCCAAGGCCATCGGAGCCGGGGCCGACGCGGTGATGATAGGCAGCCTTTTCGCGGGACTTAAAGAGGCGCCGGGAAAGGAAATCCTCTTTGACGGCAGAATCTACAAGGAATACCGCGGCATGGGCAGCATGGGGGCCATTAACGACGGCTCCGGAGACCGCTACCAGATAGGAAAAGACGAAACGCCGGTTCCCGAAGGCATAGAGGGCAGGGTGCCCTACAAAGGTGAGTTAAAAAATTACCTTTTCCAGCTTGTATCGGGCCTCCGCAAAGGCATGGGTTACTGCGGATGTAAAACCATCGGTGAGCTGAAAAAATACCGGAGCTTTGTCAGGATCACGTCGGCGGGGTGGCGGGAAAGCCACGCCCACGACGTTACAATCACCCAGGAGGCGCCGAACTACAGCCGCGGCTAGGAGCCTGTTGCGCTTGTGGATATTTTTGCGTACTTATGCAAAAATATCCCGATTTACGGGCTCCTTTGGCAGTTTGCATGG
>JAIROH010000013.1 GCA_031257595.1 Treponema sp.
CCATAGTCGTTGTACTGGAAACGGAGCCTGTCCTGCTGTTCAAGAAACGATCCAAGCATAACCACAAGGTCGTCCGGCGTGGACTTGAAATCCACGACAAAAAGGCCGACGTTTTCCCGATCTTTCATCTGGCCGACGGTCGAAAGGGTACAGCGGATAAAGAATTTTACCGGTTCGCTGCGGCCGGCGTGGTTAAACGCGATCGACAGACCGACAATGCCGTTTAGGTAACGCTGGAAAAAGGTAAGTTCCTGTTTTGAAAGCGATGCGAGAAAAAGGGAACGCTTAAACCCAAACTGGAACGGCACGCAGAGGATCACGTAGTCGTCGATTTTAAGGGAACAGTGGCTTCTGTCTACGCCAAGCTTTGTCAGGGCATACTGGCTGCAGGCGATACTTTGTTCACCGAATCGGGCTAAATACTGTACCGGACCTATCGGCGCACTTGCCATGTCACGCTCCGTCGCTATACCAGAATATACCGGGCTTTTCAAGTTCCGGAAAAGGTTTGAAAAGCCCCGCTTCTATCCAGTTTTCCATATTTTGGGATTTTTTTCAATTGAATTCAGAGCCTTTTTAGTAATTACCGGTTTTTGACGCCGCTTTTTCAGGCTGGACAGCTATACAGCCTGTACAAAACGGTACCGTAAGGCGTCCGGTAGCGCCGGCGCAGTACGGCCCGCTCAAAAAACATCCTCAAACCGGATTCCCTGGCCGGCGGGGATGTCGTTTTTCGCCTGTTTTCCGGCGATCCGCTCGATCCACAAGGGGGCAAGACCCGGCCGGAGCGTTTTTTCGGTACGGAGGACGGCAATCATGTCCCCTGTTATCGTTTCGCCCTGTTGTATCGCCCTCAGGGCGTGGATGCTTCTCCGGGTCCGCTCGTAGTTTGCCTTTTCTGCCGGGGCAAGCCGTCTGACTCCGTCTCCAAGAACCTTTTCGGTACGTTCCGCCCCGTATGCGCCGGCAATTTCGGCGACAACGGCTTCTTTTTTCATGGTAAATGCCCTGCGCAGGGCTTTTACCATCACGGCAAAGTCCCCCGGCGGGAGGGCGATTGGGTCGTCCAGCCCCGGATCGTCCCGGGAAAGGCAAAAATGCTTTTCGATTGCAGACGCGCCCAGGGCCGAAGCCAAAACCGGGACCAGGACGGGGTCGAGGCTGTGATCGCTTACCCCGGCCTCGCAGCCGAAGATGCCGCCCAGCAGGGGGATGAGCCGTAAATTGTACTCTTCGGCAGGGGCGGGGTAGGCGGTAATACAGTGGAGCAGACAGAGCCGTTGTTCTTCGCCCCGAAACGGCTCAATCGCCCGCTCAATGTCCCCAAGAAGGGAAATTCCCGTGGAAAGATAAGCGGGAACCTTCCATGAAGCGGCTTCCGCTACCAAAGAGCGATAATTTAACTCCGGGGAGGCGATTTTAACCGCTTTTGGCGCCATTTTTTTCAAAACGGCGGCGCTTTTCGGGCCAAACGGGGTCGCCAGGAAAAGCAGCCCCCTGTTTTCGGTCTCTTCTTTGATGTTTTCGTAAAATTCCGGCTTTTGTTCAAGCTTTTTAAAGACCTCGTAGAGCGGCACGGCGCCTCCGGGAAGGGAAACAACGCCGGTTTCGGGGTGGAGAATTTCATCGGCATAGACAATCTGACATTTAACGCAGTCCGCCCCCGATTCCGCCGCCGCGGCGACGATCTCGGACGCTTTTACCCGGTCGCCGCCGTGGGAAGTTCCCATTTCGGCAATAATAAGACAATTCCCCATATATCCGTACTTTACATTTTTTTACGGATGAAGTATACTCGAACAAATTGCGTATGGCAGACCATTGAGCCGGTTCCGCGGCCCGGAAAGCTTGGGAACCGGCCATATCTTCAAAAAACGAGGAGTTGTTATGAAAAAGCTGACATGTGACATTTGCCACAAAGACATCACTACAGAAGTAAACGGACGGGGCTATTTCCATATGGCCAACATCGATATCTGTGAGGATTGTCATGACAGGATGGAGGTGGAATTGAAGCCTGTGGTTAGGACAAAACAGCCGTTTAACTATGAATGGTACGAGAGGCTTATGAGGGATTCCCTGACAAAAGCGGTTTCCAGGGGCAGGTGGTAACGATATAGCCGGCGGCGAACCTGTCCGCCGGCTTTTGTTTTGCTTATCTTGAACAATACAATCCGTTTTAACTTGACAGGAAGGAGACTCTATGTCCGGCCATAGTAAATGGGCGACGATTAAACACGCAAAGGGCGCCGCGGACGCGAAGCGCGGCCAAATGTTTACCAAGCTGATTAAGGAAATTTCCATCGCGGCCCGTATGGGCGGGGGAAGCGCCGACGCGAATCCGCGCCTGAGAACGGCGATTTTAAAAGCCCGGGGCGCGAACATGCCCAAAGACAACATAGACAGGGCGATAAAGAAGGGTACCGGCGAACTTGAAGGGGTTAACTACGAAGAACTTACCTACGAAGCCTATGCGGGCGGCGGGGTAGGGCTTCTTATCGAAGTGCTTACCGACAACAAAAACCGGGCCGCGGCGGATGTACGAAACATACTGACCAGGGGCGGCGGGGAACTTGCCAAGGCGGGATCGGTGTCGCGGCTGTTCAAACGTCAGGGCATTATCACGCTGGACGGGGAAAAGTACACCGAAGACCAGGTCATGGAAGCCGCCATAGACGGCGGGGCGGAAGACGTTGCGCTGCAGGACGGTATTATCGAAGTGACCACTTCTCCCGAAGACTTTGAGGCGGTAATGGAAGCCCTGTCCGCCAAAAACTTTGAAACAATGAGCGCCGAAATCAGCATGGTTGCCGAAGCGGAAGTAACTCTGGATAACGACGCTACGGCAAAGGCGATGAGGATGATAGACAAGCTTGAAGAAAACGACGACGTTCAAAACGTATATCACAACATGGCCGTGCCGGAGGGTTTTACCGCTGAGTAACATTTGCCGGAAGCGGATCCCGTGAAAAAACCCAGGCGGATAATCGGCATTGACCCCGGCCTGGCTTCAAGCGGCTGGGGAATCATTGAATATGCCGGAAGCCGTCTTAGCTATCTGGCCCACGGCTGTATAGAAACAGAGGCTGTTCTGCCCAGGGCGGAGCGGCTTTTTTTTATTTACCGGCAGATAAACGACGTTCTGGAAACCTGGAATCCCTCGGAAGCCGCGATGGAAACCCTCTATTTCGGCAAAAACGTTTCAAGCGCGATAGCGGTTGCCGAAGCCCGCGGCGTTCTGTCGCTGGCCATGGCCGAACGGAACCTCCCGCTGGCTGAATTTACCCCCCACGCGATAAAACAGGCCGTTGTCGGCGTCCCCCGCGCGGAAAAAGAGCAGGTTCAGGAAATGGTCCGCCTTATTCTGGGGCTGCCGGTTATCCCAAAACCGGATCACGCGGCGGACGCCCTGGCCGCGGCGGTCTGCCTGGCGCATACGCCCGTGCCGTGAACCGGCGAATACGACATCAGGCGGGAATACACGAGACTCCGCCGTAAACGGTCAAGGTTTTTTTGCGGGAACGCCGACGACAAGTACCAAACCGTGGAAGCAGTCGAAAAAGGGCAAAAGGGATATGGCAAAACTGACGGACAGGGTGTATTGTATGTATTATGAGGGAAGAATTTACTTAAATGATTTATGAGCAAAAAGAAGGACCGCTAATCCCATGTCCCAACTATCATTCCTGACATTCTGTATAGAACTCTACGCCGAACACAAAAACATCGCCGGTACTGAAGTGTATCAAAAATTCGACCAAACCGGACTTTTGGGACTGCTCAAAACTGATTATAATGATTTACATGGAATGTCCTTTGAATATTTGAATCAATTTTTCGATGAATACCTGGTGGGGGAAAAATGAAGTTGTATCATGGGTCAACCCTCATTGTGGATAATCCCCGAATAATAAAAACCGAACAAGGCAGGGATTTTGGGGCCGGATTTTATACCACCGGCATTAAGGAACAGGCGGCTAGATGGGCCAAACGGAAAGCCCTCATTGAAAAGAGGCGAACCGCTATCACAAAAGCAATACTATCTGTTTATGAATTTGACGAAGCTCATTACCGGAATTTAAAGGTTATCCACTTCCCCGAACCATCCCCGGAATGGCTCAACATGGTATGCGCCTGCCGCAGTAACAAGGATTATGTTCATGGCTATGATCTGGTAACCGGTAAAATCGCAAACGACAATGTAGGCGAGACCGTTTCTTATGTAATTCAGGGCATCATGCGGCCGGAAGACGCTCTTGAAAAACTCAGGTTTGAAAAAATCAACGATCAGATATGCTTTGCTACGGAAAAAGCCCTGTCGTATCTGAATTATATTGGTTTTGAGGAGCTCCCATA
>JAIROH010000053.1 GCA_031257595.1 Treponema sp.
TTTTTATGAATTTTTAACCGCAAACGCCGTTTTAAAGCGCGGGGTTTTCTGTCCCCAAAGCCGGAAATTTAAATTTTTCGTTAATTACCCCCCCCCCCCCCCCCCCATCGGGACGCGGCTAAGCGGAAATTCCGCGGCTTAGCGTTCTTCCTTCTCCTGGTCCTTTCCGGATGCGACAGTTACAACCTCTCGCTTAAGAACCTTTACGAGGGCAAGAAGGATGACGGGACCACAGGCGGGAGCGGTTCGCCCGGTTCCGCCAAGGCAATCACCGGCTTCACCATTACCAGTCCTCCGGCCACGGTGACTATTGACGAAGCGGCTAAAAAAATCGCCGTCACGGTTCCTTACGGTACGGACGTTGGCAACCTTACCCCCACCGTTACGGTTTCGACGGGCGCGGTCGTCGCGCCCCTTTCCGGCATGCCGCAGAACTTTACCAACCCGGTGCCCTATATCGTTACCGCCGAAGACGGATCCTTCGTAACCTATACCGTAACGGTGACGGTGATCTTTACCGACACGTCGGACATCGAGGACTACCTTGCCACCGCCCCGGCCCCGGTCTCCCTGCCGGTGGCGCTTAACCTTGCAAGCGAGTGGACAAACCTCCTTGCCAAAATACAGGCAGCGGGCAAGTACGTCAAACTGGACCTTTCGGCCTGTACGATAAGCGGCACGGAGTTTGACCCTGGCGCGGCCAATACCGGGGAACAGTACATCGTTTCCCTGGTCCTGCCCAATGCGGCGGAAAGCATCGCGGCGGGAACATACAGCAACTCCACCTTCAGGTACTTCATGAGCCTTACGGAGGTGAGCGGTACGGGTATAACAGGTGTCGGTAATGACACTTTCCATAACTGTACCGCCCTCACCTCGGTGACCCTCCCCGAGGCCACAGATATCGGCAACGACGCCTTCCGGGACTGTGCCACCCTCACCTCGGTGAGCCTCCCCGAGGCCACAGACATTGGCGACTACGTCTTCTATAAATGTACCGCCCTCACCTCGGTGACCCTCCCCGCGGCCACAGACATCGGCAACCACGTCTTCTTCGACTGTACCGCCCTCACCTCGGTGAGCCTCCCCGAGGCCACAGACATCGGCGAGTACGTCTTCTATAACTGTACCGCCCTCACCTCGGTGACCCTCCCCGCAACCCCGCCCACGCTGATGGGTTCCGGCGGTGTGTTTCGGGACACCAGCGGTGGCAGCAGTACAGGTATTACCATCCATGTACCTTCGGCGGCGGCGGTAACCGCCTATAACGCCGATGGCTGGGTTGACGCCTCGGCCGGTACGAATACGGCCAAGTACGGTTTCGGTCACAATACGATAAGCATTGTAACGCCCTAGCAGTTTGTCGCACTTGTGCATAAAACCGTATAAAAATTCACGAAAGTGAATTTTTATACCATGCAAACTGCCAAAGGAGCCCGCAAATCGGGATATTTTTGCATAAGTATGCAAAAATATCCACAAGTGCAACAGGCTCCTGGGGCAACACTGATTAACATGCAGCCGATCGGCGCTTCTTTAGCCGTTTGCCCCTGCCGCGAGACGGGTTCCCGGTTTACGTATCTCCGCAAGTTTGTTTTTAAGTTCCGATTCGATTTTTACCAGTTCCTGTTCCGCGGACCTGCGGGCCGCCTTGCCCTTTTCCTGAATGGCAATTGTTTCTTCCAGCGTGGCGATAAGATCGGCGTTTACCTTTTTGAGGGTTTCAATTTCCACTATTCCTTTTTCTCCCATACTGACGACCGCGGCGGATGTTTCCTTAAGCATCTGTGAATTTTTAAGCAGGAGATCGTTAGTCATCTTGTCAACTTCTTTCTGCATGTCAAGAGCTTTGGCCTGCTTGAATATTCCCATGGCGATAATGATCTGGTTTTTCCACAGGGGAATCGTATTCAGGATCGAAGTTTGAATTTTGTCCACCAAAATACGGTTGTTGTTTTGTACCAGCCTGATCTGGGGCGCCATCTGCATGGATATGGTTTTACTGAGTTTAAGGTCGTGAACTTTCTTTTCAAAGCGGTTGGTCATTTGAACCATGTCGTTCACCCGCTGGGAGACCATCGGGTCATCGGATCCTTCCGCCCCGCGTTTCAATTCCGGGAGAACTTTATCGGTAAGTTCTTTTACCTTTATTTCGCCCGCGGCGATATAGATTTCCAGTTCTTTGAAATAGTCTTTGTTGTGCTCAAACATCATATCAAAGAGACCAATGTCTTTCAGGAGGTCCATGCGGGCTTTCTCCAGATCGGAAGTGATTCTGTCAATCTGGACCTCGATTTTTTCATAGCGGGAAACAAAGTTTTTGAACGCGTTGAACATTTTTCCTACAACGGGTATTTTATTTACCAGGGCGGCGGGCGAGAGTCCGTCAACATGCGCGCCTTTTATTTTGCCGAGCAGGTCGGTCATCATCGTTCCGACATAACCGGTGTCCCTGTTACGGACCCTTGCCAGTACGCCGTCGGAAAAATCGGCGATCTTGCCCTGAATGCCCACCGCGTATTGTTCGATCTGCTGTGCGTCGGCAACATCTATGGTCTTTGCCAGTTCTTTTGCCCGGGGCAGTATGTTTTCGGAAAGCGCCGGTTCGCCGGAAACGGGCAATTCGTTTGTGTCCTGTTCGTTTGTATCCTGTTTGTTTACGATCTGATCCATTTTAATCCTCCGTTAATCTGCGATTATGTCCATAATTTTTTGCATGGTATCGGGGTTGGGCAGCTGGATTACTTTTTTTACCTGACCCGGTACTCCGTTAATATCAAAAACCTTATTCGCCTCCTGCCCTGAAGTTATCCCGGTACGAAACCCATGGGTTTCCCAGGCCAGGGCCTGGATCTCCTCTTCAAGCAGAACATCCAGTACCCTGTTGCCGTTATCGGTCAGCGCAATGAACGGGTGCGCGCTCCAGACCGTCGGCTCCGGGTATAACACCACAATGTCGTCTTTCACATAAGCCCAGTCCGCCGGGTGTTCAACGGAAAATTCCAGAATCTGGCTTTCATAGCCAACAATGACAGGCTTGGCGCCGATTCCGGTTTTGAGAAAACTGTTGAAAAGGTCCGCCGAAGAAGATTCCAGATAACCCAGCTTGCTGAAAAACCGTTTTAATTCCCCTCCGGTTGTTTTAAGGCTTTCTTCGGTAGCCACGTCTCCGCCGTTCAGCATATTGGCCACAAGACCCGCAAACATGTTGCCCGAATTGGACTTGAGGGGATCGGTGGAAATGACAAAAATAGTTCCGTACAATTCGTCGAGGCCGACATCGCTCCACTTCGTACCCGCCAGAATGGCGTCTATCAGCTTGACAAGATCAACATATTCGGTTTCTTCTTCGGTATGTATCCAGCCCTGGCTTTTAAAGGCTTCCGCCACGCTTTTTCTGGTATAAAGAACAATCGGGGAATTAAAGACAACTTCCGCCCGTTTATAGGCGGAGCCGTATTTTTGCCTGTAGAGTTCAAGAGCCGTGTAATTTGAAGGAAACAGGTAATCCATCTCTTCAAACGGGGCGCTTATCATGTCTATAGAGCCCGCTTTTTTATAACGGATGGATATTCCATAGTTCTTTAGCATAACGCCGGCAAACCGTTCGTCGTCAAAAAGGCCGGACTTTTCGCCGCCCAGGTACCCGTTTGTGGCGGTTGTTTTGGGTTTTGATCCAACAACCAGTTGATACATCGCGGCGGACACAATAACAAGAACAAGGATTATAAGCCCCGCGATTCGGCCTTTCATGAATCCTCCATCCTGATGGTACTTTCAAGCAGCTTGATGTCCGCCTCAATATCAATAACTTCACTTGCAATCAATCTGGAAAACTGCGAAACCATTCCTTTCGCGATTGTTGACAGCGCGGAAAGGGTTTTTTCTTTTAACGACTTCAGGCGTTCCGTTTCAATTTCCGAAGATGTTAAATTGTGGTACTTTTTCAGCATTTCATTTGCCGTGTCCAGGTAGTAGTTAAAAAACCGTCTGGCCATTACCGCTTTGGCGGGATTCTTTTTGACATATTCGATTATTTTGCCCCCTTCCCGGTAAACGTTCTGCGCTCTTGCCCTTATCTGCGGATCTTTTGACGCGTCCATAATTGCCCTGATTGAAACCATGTCTTTTTCACCCTCTTCCAGCAGCGCCAGTATTTCTTCGCCGTTTTTCATGTGTTCTATATTTACGCCGCCGATTCTGAAAACAGGAGTGAACAGGAAAGTTAGCCCGACATAACAGCCCAGAGAAACAAGGGCGGCTATTATAAAGGTCCATTTGAATATGATAAAAGCGGCAAAAAATACAGATGCCGCGATCAGCAGGGAGACAACAA
>JAIROH010000069.1 GCA_031257595.1 Treponema sp.
ACCGTATAAAAATTCACGAAAGTGAATTTTTATACCATGCAAACTGCCAAAGGAGCCCGTAAATCGGGATATTTTTGCATAAGTATGCAAAAATATCCACAAGCGCAACAGGCTCCTAGGGCTGTGATTTTTTCATCATGAAAAGATCCGCTCATCACGCCTCCCAAGAGAATCCTGTTCGATATGTATACACCGCCGGAACAAATCTGTCAAACGCCCGGCAGATTCAACGGGCGCGGACGCCGTTTACAACAACGTATCTTCGGCGATTTTCTTTGCCGCCGAGGGACCCTCAAGCTTTTCGATAAGAACAAGGGCAAAGGCGGCGGCGGTTCCCGGCCCCCGGCTCGTGATCAGGCTGCCGTCAACCACAACCTTTTCAACGGAATGTTTCCCGCCCCGTACCTTGTCTTCAAGACCGGGAAAACAGGTAAAGTTTTTTCCGTCCAGAAGCCCCAGGGGCGCCAATACCACAGCCGGCGACGCGCAGATAGCGGCAAAGATCTTCCCGGCTTCCGCCATTTCTTTGAAGATCTTCCCGACCGCCGGGCAGGCGGCGAGGTTTGAGGCACCCGGCATCCCCCCGGGAATAAAAACCGCGTCCCAGGCTCCGGCGGAAAGCTTCCCCGATTCGGCAAGCTTTTCAAGCACGGTGTCGGCCACAACCGGAACACCCCGCGCGCCCTTTACGGTATTGGAAGCCGTAATGGAAGCCGTTGTCACCTCTATGCCCGCCCTTCGCAGGTAATCAATCGGGGTAAGGGCTTCCACTTCCTCAAAACCTTCGGCCAGAAAAACAAGCGCTTTTTTTGCCATACATTCCTCCGTATACAGGGAGTATACTCCATTTTACGCAAAGGTACATGCGGTACGGCGCCTGAATTCTTGAATTTTTTCACATACCCGCGTACAATACCGGTGTGAAACAGGTTCTTATCATAGACGAGTCGCCGCTTTTCAGGGATTATCTAAAGGAAAAACTTTCGGAAAACACGGAAGATCAACTGTCCGCCGCGGTGGCCGTCAACGCCCTGGACGGTATAGCCAAAATCAGGAATCTGACGCCCGATCTTATCATCATGGATTATCACCTGAGCCGCCAGGGATGCATCGAAGCGCTCAGGCAGAAAAGGGAAAACCCCAATACGTCGGGAATTCCGGTCATTGTTCTGGCCCGGCAGATTGACCAGAAAAAAATCATAGAGCTTGTTCCCTACAACGTTAAAAAGGTGTTTACCAAACCGGTTAAAATCGACGCCCTGTTCGACGCCCTTTCCTCAATGCTGGGAGTGAACTTCGCGATTGACGAATCTCCGGGAATCGTAGAGGTTCATGTAAACGACGACATCATCTTTGTCGAAATCGCCCAGGGACTTAACCGGGACAAACTTGACCTGCTTGGTTTTAAAATCGTTGAGCTTGTGGAACTGTACCAAATACGGATCCCGAAAGTCATCGTGATGCTCAGCGACATACGTCTTACGTTTGCCGACGGCCCGAACATCCAGAAGCTTCTGGAAATAATACTAAATTCGTCCCGCGTCAGAAAAAAACATGTCAGGATACTTACCCGCGACAGCTTTACCAGGAATTTTATCGAAAGCCAAAAGGAATACGAAGGCATTGAAGTAGTGAGCAACCTTCAATACGCGATGGACGGGCTGCTTTCGCAGCTGGACGCTTCGATGGAATACGCGGAAAAAAAAGCCGAGATTATCGGCGACAAGCTGCTTTCGGCGGGGGCGGCCGAAGGCGAAGCGATGCAGCTCCGCTTTAAAAACGAAACGAAACCGGAAAACACCGCGGAAATGTTTGAGGGCCTTGCGGTAGCCGTGGTAGACGACGATTTTGTCATCCGGGAACTTATCAAAAACACCTTTTCCAAAGCCGGTTCCGTGGTTACCGCCTTTCCCGACGGCAGGGAATTTATCGCGGCGCTGGAAAACAGCCGCTTCGACCTGGTGTTTTTGGACATCGTGATGCCGAGGATGGACGGCTTTGCGGTGCTTCGGGAACTTAAAGACAGAAACATTTCCATGCCGGTTATCGTCCTTTCGGCGGTACACCAGAGAGAGACGGTTATACGGGCGTTTCAGATGGGCATAAAAAGCTACCTTGCCAAACCGCTCAAACCCGGCGACCTGCTTAAAAAATCAATGGAAATACTCAGGGTTAATTTTTGATGCCGGCGAACCAGGGCACGGAAACAAAAAAAACGGAAAAAGACGGGATATTCTTCCGGTTTTTCAACAGCGCCGCGGCCGCGATGGCGATAACGGACATGAACGGCATCATCGTGGCAAGCAACAACAGTTTCAACCGCCTTGTTCAATCCCTTTCGGCCGTTCAAACAGGAAAAATCGAGGCGGAAACGGCGGTCTTCGGTTCGTCGTTTGAATTTTTGTCGATTCACGATTCGGTGCGTTTTTCCAATTTTCTTTCCCGCCTCGCAAACGGATCGGCGGATACCGTCGATTTCAGGGCGTCCTTTCACGATTCCTTCGGCAAGGTCCACTGGTTCAAGCTCAAGGGATGGCGAATCGGAGCGGAGGCGGAAAAAAAAGAACAGGGGCCTTTCATCGGCATTACGATTGACGACGAGACCGAAGAACAGGAAGCCGAAGAACGCCTTCTTGAAGACAAGCAGATCGCCGAAAAAGCCATGGAGGCAAAGAGCCGCTTCCTCGCGACGATGAGCCATGAAATCCGCACGCCGATACAGACCATTATCGGGATGAGCGAACTGCTCCAGGATACAAAACTCGATCACGAACAGGCTGAATACGTCCGTCAGGAAAAATTTTCCGCGGAAGTGCTGCTGGCCCTGATCAACGACATCCTCGACTATTCAAAAATCGAAGCGGGCAAAATGGAGCTTGAACACATCCCCTTTGACCTTTCGGAAACCGTTGAACAGGCGGTCGAGATGATTTCCATAGAGGCCCACAAAAAGGATCTGGAAATCGCCGTGGATATTCCGCCCGGGGCGCGGCTGCGGGTTCTCGGAGACCCCAACAAATTCCGTCAGGTTGTGATCAACCTGGTAAAAAACGCCGTCAAGTTTACCTCCTCCGGCAGCGTCGTCGTCTCCGCCGGCGTTTCCGTTTCGGACGAAACGGAAAAAAACGTCACCGTCTCGGTGGCGGACACGGGCATCGGCGTGCCGGAAGAAATCAGGGGCAGGCTTTTTACGTCGTTTATGCAGGCCGATTCTTCCCATACCAGAATCTTCGGCGGTACGGGACTGGGGCTGGCGATCTCGCGCAGTATCGTGGAACTGATGCGCGGCAGAATATGGATGGAAAGCAACAACGGAAACGGTTCGGTGTTTTCGTTTACCGTTCCGCTTAAAACGGCGGAAGAAGCTCTTCCCGCTTTTCCGCTGATTCCGGAGGCAAAAAGAAACGTTCCCGTGCTGTTGACCGACGACACGGAAATTTCCCGGGCGATCATACAGCGGTATTTGGGCGAACTTGGCTGCCCGCGCGTTGACGCCGCCGCTTCCGGCGAAGAAACCCTCGGCATGATGAAAAAGGCCGCGGAAGCGGGAACCCCTTACGGGGTTTGTTTCATTGATATGAATATGCCCTACATGGACGGCTGGAGACTTGCCGCGGAAATAAACGGTGACAAATCCATCAACAGTACAAAACTGATTCTGATGGTTCCCCAGGGGCGCATGGAAGGGGACGCGAAAATGACTCTCCTCAAATGGTTTGACGGCTATATCGCCAAACCGGTAACCGTTCGGAGCCTTTTCGAGACCCTTGGGCCGATTCTTGAAGAACCGGCGCTTGAAGAGCTGCTGCCCGAAGCGGAAGCCGGCGAAAGCGCGGAGATCCCCGCCGGTATGCTGGTAGCCGCAGACCTTGTCCCTTCCGGTACTTTTAACGCCGCGGTAACGGTACTTATTGTGGAAGATCATCAGGTTAACCAAAAGCTCTTTGCCATGATTATGGAAAAGCTTGGGATCAATTCCGTGTTGGCCGATGACGGCATTGACGCCCTTGAAAAAGCGGAAAAAAATCCCGTGGATCTTGTTTTCATGGATCTGCAGATGCCCCGCATGAACGGTTTTGAGGCAACGGCGGAACTGAGGAGGCGGGGTTTTGACCGGCCTATCATTGCCGTAACCGCCGGCGTCCTGGACGACGAACGAAACCGCTGTATGGAAAGCGGTTTTGACGACATGCTTTTTAAACCTTTTAAGCGGCCGGACATCGAAGCGACGCTTAAAAAATGGAGCCGGCCCCAATGGAAAGACAGGCCGGAGCAAAACGGAAAGGTTCCCGGCCGCGGAGAACCGTTATACGATCCCGCTCCCGCCAAAGAGGAAAAACCCAAGGGAACGGAAGATATCTTTAACCCGAACGATCTGACGGATACTTTTCTGGGGGACGAAGAAACTTCCCGGTCCCTGCTTAAAAAATTCCTTGAACACAGCGAAGAGCAAATCGGCCTGCTTAAAGGCCTTGAGAAAGCCGGAAACTGGGAAGAGGCGCGGAGAATCGCCCATACCGTTAAAGGCAGTTCCCTTACCCTTTCCGGCAAAGAGCTGGGCGCGGCGGCGGCGCGCCTGGAACAGGCGTACAAAAACGCCGACACTGCCGAAATAACAGCCGCCTATGAGCCGTTTATACACGCGTTCGGGCGCTTTAAGGCCGCCATCGAAGCTTACTTCGCGAAAAATCACCAGGAGTAACAATGAGATATTCGTGTCTGCATACCCACACGATGTATTGTGACGGCGCCGACGATGTGGAAACGATGTGCGCCGCGGCCGCGGCGAAGGGTTTTGTTTCCATAGGCTTTAGTTCCCACGCGCCGATCGCGAAAAAAACGGGAATAAAGACAAACTGGCATCTTCCCGACGAAAAACTGGACGAATATGTGGGGGCGGTTCTTGCGGCAAAAAAACGCTGGCGGGGAACGCTCGATGTATTTCTTGGTCTTGAAGTCGACTATATACAGGGGCTATGCGGACCGTCGGACAGGGACTATCAAAGCCTTCCCCTGGATTATATCATCGGTTCGGTACATTACGTGGCTTCGCCGGAAAGCGGGTTTACCGTTGACGCCCCGGACGAAGAATTCCTTGCCGGTTTTAGGGGTCTTTTTGACGGCGACGGAACGGCGCTCTACAACGCGTACTACGACGCGTACCGCGGCATGATTCGGGAGGGCGGTTTTGATATCGCCGGCCATCTTGATCTGGTAAAGAAAAACAACGGACGTTACCGGTTTTTCTCCCCGGAAGATCCCGGCTATCAAAAACGGCTTCTGGAAACGGCGGATTGTCTTGCCGCCCGCCGCGCGAATACATCCCGCGCCATATCCGCGGGGCAAAGCCCCGGT
>JAIROH010000103.1 GCA_031257595.1 Treponema sp.
GGAAGCAGTATTATTATTTATTGCAGGAGGGATCCTAATGAACTATGACGAAATAGATATAGAAAAAGAAGTACAGGCGGTAGATGCCGCGATGGAACGGGGAACATGCCGCCCCGCGACCAAAAAAGAAACCATGATCGTCCGTCTAGCCGCTCTCAGCGCCATCGTCCGCAGGATGCAGGCGGTAGTTGAAAACAATGAGGAACTCGCCAAGACCTGATTGTATCATTTTCGTTTTTTCTTCCGTTCGTGTCTGTTTGTGAGGTTTGCGGCGAATTTATTCACGTTGGTCCGCTTTTGGCCTCTTCCCAGTACGCGTCCATAACAGCAAGATTTTCGGCTGTCATCTCCTTGCCGTTTTCTTTCATGCGCCTTTCCACATGCTTAAAACGCCGGGTAAATTTTTCGTTTGCCCGGCGCAGGGCCACCGACGGCTCGACTTTAAGATAACGGCACAGGTTTACCGCGGAAAAAAGCAGATCCCCAAGTTCCTCCTCAAGTTTTTCCCGGCCGGATGAAATTCCGGCTAAAGCCGGGGCATTATCCGAAACTTCGTCCGAAACTTCGTCCGCGGCCGCGGCCGCGGCTTCCTCGGTTTCGGCAAGCTCTTCCCTGAGCTTGCCGGTAACCCCGGCCAGGTCCGGCCAGTCAAAGCCTTTTTTCGCCGCCTTTTTCTGGAGCCTGAAAGCCCTGTCCAGCGGCGGAAGAGAGCGGGAAACCTCGTCCAGAATCGAATCTTTTGGCCTGCGGCCTTCCTGTTCCACCTTGATACGGGCCCAGTTTTTTAGCACCTCCCTGGAGCTTAGAGGCGCCGGGGATCCGCGTTCATTCGCGAAACTTAAAGGTTCCGCGGCCGCGCCAAATACATGGGGATGGCGCCGCAAAAGCTTTTCCGACACGCCGTTAAGGACATCGGCTACGGTAAAAGCCCCCGCTTCTTCGTGCATGTAGGAAATCATCGTAACCAGAAGGAAAAGATCCCCAAGTTCCTCTTTTATGTGAGACGCCTCTTTCTCGTCAATGGCTTCTATACATTCATAGGTTTCTTCAATAAGGTCGCCCCTGAGGGTTGACGGGCTTTGCTCCCTGTCCCAGGGACAGCCGCCGGGACCCCGGAGGCGGGCGACAATGCCGCGAAGCCTGTCGAAAGCCGAATCCGGCCCACAGGCGGTTTTCCTCAGCGGCTCGTCGTGTATCGCTTGATCCATGATCTGATTCATGATCCATTGTAGGGTTTTCTTCCGCTTTTGTTAACGGCCCCGCGTTTCCCGCCGGGAATTTCCTGCCCTGCGCAATTTACCGTGGACGCTGTTTCGGGATTGTGCTACAATGCCGTTATGGAACAGGCCGATCTTACGGGAAAAAAGATATTTATCCTTTATCCCCATAGTGTCATTCAGGAAGAGATGCTTGACATTCTCATAATGGCGGGATTCGAGGCCTATGTTATTCATGACCACAAGCGGGCAATTAAACTTTTGATACGTTTTCCCGAATCGATCATGTTTATTAACATTGACGAGGGTCTTTCCGAGGGCGAATGGGAAAGTTACATACGGGGCGTCCAGGAAAGCCCCAAAACCGGTGGTACCAAGCTGGGCATTCTTTCCTACAATACCGACCAGAAACTTATGCAAAAGTACCTTATGGATATTGCCGTTCCCTGCGGTTACATACAGCTTAAGCTGGGAATCAAGGAAAGTACCCGGATTATGCTTTCCGCCCTGGAAGCCAACGAGGCGCGGGGCAGACGGAAGTTTATCCGCGCCGACTGCGCCGACGAAACGAACGCCACGGTAAACATCAAGGGCCCCATGGGGATGTACTATGGGAAGATTCTCGACATCAGCGCAGTCGGCATAGCCGCGCGGTTCGACAAAATAGAAGACCACGCCGCCAACGATCTGATCAAGGAAGTCCAGCTCAAACTTCGCGGCTCCCTTGTGCTTGTAAACATGACCTTTATGGGAAAGCGGGCGGATAACGTATGCGTGCTGCTTTTCGACGCAAAGATGGATCAGAGCCAAAAACTTGTGGTTCACCGGTTTATCAAATATATCCTGCAGCGTTATATCGACAACCTCACGATTTAAACATGATTCGCCTGGCAGCGTTTCTCGGCAACCCCGGCGCCGAATATGAGCGGAACCGTCATAACGCGGGCCGGCTTCTGGCCCGTAAGTTTTACGGAGAACTTCCCTGGACAAAAAAATTCAAGGGCCTTTACGCCTTCAAAGAAATTTCAGGGGGGGAAGTCGCGGTAGATTTGGTACCGGCCCCGCCTTTTCCCCCGTCCTTGCCGTTTTCCCGGGCCCAGCCGGATCCCCCCGCCCCGCGCAAAATCCACCTGCTTCAGCCCGAAACCTATATGAACCTTTCCGGGGAATCGGTTTTCGCGGCGGCGGCATTTTACAAAATCAAGCCGGAGGAAATCATCGTGGTTCACGACGAGCTTGAACTTCCGCCGGGAACCGTTTCGCTTAAAAAGGGCGGCGGCCTTGGGGGACACAATGGGCTGCGTTCGATGAAACGTTGTTTTGGAACGGCGGATTTCTGGCGCCTGCGAATCGGCGTCGGAAGGCCTGCGGGCAGAAAACCCGGCGAAGGGGGCCGACCGGTAAAGGGCGCGCGGGAAGGCGGCCCGGGCGACATCGCGGCCTGGGTGCTTTCCGACTTTAGCGCCGCCGAACAGCCGGCCCTGGACGCCGCCCTCGATGCCGCCGCAGCGGTCCTGCTCATGGCTTTCCGGGCCGGGCCGGAGCCGCTGCTCCCCGAATGGGGAAAAAAGAACGTCAGCGGCGTTCTGACTTAATCAAACGGCATAATTAACGGCTTTCGTCCGCGTCGCTGATTATCGAGGCACATGTGCCCGTGCCCTGAACAGGCGCACAAAAACGAAAACGGCGGGGCCTGTCCCTGGAACCGGCACGAAGCGGGTTCGTGCCGTATTCCAAGGACACCCGCCTTCGCCATTTTTCTGTGTGCGCCTGTTATATCCTTCGGGCACATGTGCATCACCGGTATCACCGGCGACGTGGACTTTGACACTATCCGTTCTTTGATTTAGTCAAACTATACGAGTAGGCATTTATCCGCCGAATGAGGTCTATACGCAATCGGTACAAGACAGAACATTAGCGCACTCAATGTTTCTTTTTGCCGGGTATGCCCTTAAAACCCGCCTCGGTTACGGTTCCTCTAGTATTTGCATAATAAGATCTTCCATGGCTTCGCCGGCGGTACGGTGCAAAATCTCTTTTTTCTTCGCAATTAATTCCGCTATCCTGCGTTTCCGGTCTTCCTCTCCGGTTTTTGTTTCCATCCGGTCCGTCACGGGAACAAGCAGTTCCCAGGGTTTCACGTCAAGGGCTTTCGCGAGATTTTGCAGGGTTTTATCGCTTACCCAGGTTCTGCGCCGTTCAATATCCCCCAGATACGGTACTGAGATTTCCGCGTATTCCGCGAGTTTTTCCCGTGTTATCGACAAGCTTTTTCTGGCGTTTTTGATGTTTTGTGAAAGTATTGCCCGTAAATCAGCATACACCATAAAAAGATAGGA
>JAIROH010000168.1 GCA_031257595.1 Treponema sp.
ATCGAGAAACACCGGCTTGAAATGAAGCTTGTCTCGGTACACTACCTGCTTGACGAACCCAAGATACTGTTTTTCTTTACCGCGGAAAACAGGGTTGATTTTCGGGAACTGGTAAAAGACCTTGTGTCGGTATTCAGAACCCGCATAGAGCTCCGCCAGATTGGAGTACGGGACGAATCCCGGGTAGTCGGAGGCCTGGGCGTTTGTGGCCGGGGCTACTGCTGTCACATGGTTTCCGACAAACTCAAACCGGTTTCGATAAAAATGGCAAAGGATCAAAACCTTTCCCTCAACTCAATGAAAATTTCCGGCCCCTGCGGAAGGCTTCTTTGCTGCCTGGCCTATGAACACGGCTTTTACTGCGAACAGCGAAAGCTTATTCCCCAGGAGGGAACCAGGCTGTTCTACGACGGCGTTTCCTGGAAGGTTACCGAAGTTAACATCGCGGCGGGGCGGATCGCGATGAACGCCGAGGACAGCCGTGTCCTGATTCTGCCGTTTTGCCGTTTTGAAAAAACCGATAACCGCTGGACGGTAAAGTGATCGCCGGCAACAGTAATCCTTTTCAAACCCTGCTACAGGTCTTTTGACTTCCGGGTAAAACTGTTAATGGCGGCCTTGGTGTTAGCAGCTGTACCGTCGGACTACCAAATCCGTGGTCTAAAGCCTTCGGGCGGTTCGATCTTCACCGTGTCTCCGGACTGCTCTATCAAGTAGAAACCTTTCTTGAGAACATAGTTTCTCAGTTCCGGAGGCACAATCGCTCCTGCTATGGCGCCCAGCAGTTTCCTGCTGTCATTTCGTTCGTCAAGATACGCACGAAGAACATCCATCCGCATAAGGTGATCGTCCACGTGTTCTTTGCGCAGCTTGGATTTAACCTCCACTGCCATGGCAAATTCACCGTTTTCAAGCCAGACGTCAATTTCCGCAAGGAATGTTCCGTCACGGCTAAAAAACGCGACATCGGGACCGGCCCTGGTAAAGGTATAGTCTAAAGCCCTGAATTTCTCGGTAATATTCGGAGTCACGAGGTGTTCGGCCAGTTCGCCAAAACGGTTTCCCAATTCCCCGATTTGCCTGTCGGTTCTTGCGATTTGCCGGTTTGTCTCCTCAAACTTTTTGTTAAGTTCCTGAAGCTTCCTGTCCGTCTCCATCATCGCGGCCCACACGGCCTCAAATGTAAGGCCCCTTTGGGGTTCATGCGCCATGTCTCCCACAATTCCGCTCCTTGCATCGGCTGTATTGCCGATTCCTCTGCAAAATATACCCCAAATTGAAGCTGCCCGCAACAACGGGGAAAAACCGGATTTGCAAACTACATTCCGGCCTTTCCCCATATATGGCATGAATCTGATTTTCGCTTTAATTGTCGGACACATTTTGTTTGATACGGGGAGATCCCTTTGATCACGTGAGATTGCAGCAACGACAGGTCGCGGTTATTGTACGCCTGTTCCGGGCGCTGTGCTGTCAGCGGGAAGCTTTAGCCGTATCGCAGATTCGGCGGGCCATTTTGTCAAGCGCCACCTGTTCCATGACAAAACCAAGCTCGTAGGCGACACGGGGCATGCCGTACACAACGGCGGTTTTTTCATCCTGGCCCAGGGTAAGCCCCCCCTCCTTGTAGATATTGCCAAGCTGATGGGCGCCGTCCCGGCCCATGCCGGTCATGATGACCCCAAGTACGTGGTTGGTGTAGGTCATCGCGACCGAGGCGAAAAGCACGTCCGCCGAAGGTCTGTGGCCATTGACGGGCGGCGCGTCGGAAAGGTGAAGGACGGTACCGGAAGACCTTCTTTCTACCTCGATGTGCTTGTTGCCCGGAGCGATATAGCACCATCCCGATTGCAGAACGTCGCCCTCTTCCCCTTCCTTGACGTGAAGCGGACATATCCGGTCCAGGCTACGGGCAAATTCCAGCGTAAAGCCCGCCGGCATATGCTGTACTACAAGGATCGGCTGGGCAAGATCCGCGTCAAGACCGGCGAAAACCACCCGCAGGGCGTCGGGCCCGCCCGTGGAAATACCTATCGCGATAATTTCCGTATTGCCGGGTTTGCGCAGAACCTGGGGCGGCGGCGCGGGCTTGGATGTGGCGGGACCGCCGAACAGGCCAAAATTGGCGCTAAAGACCGGCTTTTTCCCTACGTCGCTTTCCGGCTTTTTGGCGTATTCCTGGGGGGCAAGGATCTTTTTTCCCTTTGTTTTACGGTACTGGCCTCCGTAGGCGATAAGAAGGCTCGTCAGGTGTTCGGCTACCATGTGCAAATCAACCGATATGGATCCGGAAGGCTTGGTGACAAAATCGCTCGCCCCTAAAGAAAGGGCCTCCATCGTAATTGCCGCGCCTTCTTCGGCGATGGATGAAAGGATAATCACCGGAATGTCGATACCCTGTTTTTTCCGTTCTTTAAGGAATTCAATGCCGTTCATTTCCGGCATTTCGAGATCCAGACAAATTACGTCCGGATCGACCCGGGGGATCTTTTGCAGGGCGAATTTTCCGTTCATGGCCTTTTCCGCTATTGCCAGCCCCGGAGTGGATTCCACCATTTTACCGATAAGGTTCCGCATCAAAGCGGAATCGTCAACAATCAAAACGGAAATTTCATCAGCCACAATTAACCTCTACGTATATTTTCTGTAAAACGTCGCCCACTGGGTTTTGACAAATTCAAACTTCGTATCCATCCCAAAAAGGGATTCGGAATGGCCGATGAAAAGAAACGATTTGGGAGCCATCGCGTCCCAAAACCGGTTGATAACCGCCTGCTGTGCCGCTTCATCAAAATAGATAATTACGTTTCTGCAGAATACAATGTCAAGGCCGCGCTGTCCCGAGTCGTTTTTAAGGTTGTGATAGTCAAAGCGTATTTTTGACATAATGTCCGCGTGAACCTTATAGCCGCCCTCGACCTTGTCAAAGTATTTTTTCAAATAACCATCGGGAATTCCGGTAATCCGCGAATCGGCGTAAAAGCCCTCTTTGCCGGTCATAAGGCATTTAAGACTGATGTCGCTGGCGGTTATCGTAAATTTCCAGGGCGGCGGAAGTATTTCGCTTAAAAGCATCGCTATCGTGTAGGGTTCTTCCCCGGTAGAACAGCCGGCGCTCCAGACCTTGATCGTCGTATCTCCCGCGGATTTTTTCATCTTTAACAACTCGGGAATTACGTGGTGTTCCAGGGCGTCAAAATGGGCCTGGTTTCGGAAAAACCGTGTCAAATTGGTCGTTATGGAATCAAGAAACCCCTTTAGTTCTTCCTTGTCGCTGGTAATAATACGGTAATATTCCTTGACGGTGGCGACGTTCTTTTCTCTAAGCTTCTCCTTGAGCCTGGATTCAAGAATTGACCGGTTGGTGGCGGTAAAGTGTATTCCGCTCTCGCTGTAGATAAAATTCCTGTAGGCTTCAAAATCAGCATCGGGAAAGAACACTTCGTCCATAATTTAAGTGTAAAGGCTGGATCAAGCTCTGTCAATTGGCGTATAATCTTTTCACATGAACAAGTATATCTTTGTCTCCGGCGGCGTATGTTCCAGTCTTGGGAAGGGGGTTGCGGCCTCGTCCCTGGGCGCCCTTCTGGAAGGCAGGGGCCTTAACGTCCGCATGGTAAAATGCGATCCGTACATTAATGTAGACGCCGGAACAATGAGCCCCTATCAACACGGGGAAGTTTATGTTACCGACGACGGGGCCGAAACCGACCTTGACCTTGGCAACTACGCCCGGTTCACCAAGGGCTCCCTTTCCCGGGCCAATTCGGTTACCACGGGCCAGGTCTACGACGCGGTAATACGAAAAGAACGGGAAGGCCGCTATCTGGGACGGACCGTCCAGGTTATTCCCCATATAACCGATGAGATAAAAAGCCGTATCGCGGCGGTGGCAAAGGAAGATCAGGATACCGATGTGGTGATTGTGGAAATTGGCGGCACCGTGGGGGACATCGAGTCGATACCGTTCCTCGAATCGGCCCGGCAGATGATCCATAATCGGGCCGTGTCAACGCGATATCGGTGCATCTGACCCTTATCCCCGAAGTCGCCGGCGGAGAGCTCAAGACCAAGCCTACCCAGCATTCGGTCAAAGCCATGCAGGAAATGGGGATTCAGTCGGATATCCTCATCTGCCGGGCGCCGACGATGCTCGACGAGGCCACCAGGCGAAAGATAGCCCTGTTCTGTAATGTGGAAAGCGACGCGGTTTTTACCTCGTACAACATAAACACGACGATTTATGAAATTCCCCTAGTGTTCTTCAAACAGAAGCTGGATCAGGTTGTTCTTAAAAAAATGGGAGTGGAATGCCGCCATGTAAACCTGGAAGGCTGGCGTTCGATGATGGAAAAGTTCAACGCCCAAAAAGGCCTTGTCCGTATCGGCATTGTGGGAAAATACATGGAACTCCACGATGCCTACAAAAGCGTATACGAGGCGTTGTTTCACGCCGGCCTTGAATGCGGAGTCAAAGTGGAACTGGTAAAGATAGACTCTACGCCGCTTGAGGAAGGCGACGCCGCTGCCGTACACGCGGCGCTTGGTCCCGAAGGGCACAATGTGGACGGGATCCTTGTTCCCGGCGGCTTCGGCCAGCGGGGCATTAACGGCATGGTAAAGGCCGCCTGCTGGGCAAGAACGAACAAAGTTCCCTATTTTGGCATATGCTTAGGTATGCAGATCATGGTGATAGACTGGGCCCGCAATGTGCTTGGCTGGGAAGATGCCGACAGTACCGAGTTTAACCAAGATACAAAACACCCCGTGGTAAGCCTTATGGAAGAACAGGAAAACGTGGTAAATTACGGAGCGACGATGAGACTGGGCCGCAGCGAATCGGTGGCGGAAAAGGGAAGCCGGATATTTGCCGCCTATGGAGAAAGCCATATTTTTGAACGCCACCGGCATCGTTATGAATTTTCCAACATCTATCGCGAAGA
>JAIROH010000169.1 GCA_031257595.1 Treponema sp.
TAGGGCAACGCTGATTAACGTGTAGCTAATCAACGTTGCCCTATTATTTTTCTCGTTTTTCTGCGAAAAACTGCGAAAAAACCACATTAAAGTAGCGCTGATTTATTCGCTTTCGAATAAATCAGCGCTTCCCAAGAAAAATATTAAACCGGGAAATACGTTAATTTCCCTGGAACTTTATCGCGTAGTATTTTTCCGGTATTTTCTGCTGCGTAGTGGGAATGTATTTTCCGGGACTTCCCATAACGTAGGTATCCATGTAAATGAGCAGATGGTTCCGCGCCCGGATGCCGGTATTGGCGTCGGTATAGTACGCGCCGTTCCACTTCGCGCCGGGAGTAAACTCACCCAGGGCCGCCCACATATCGTTCAGGTTCCCGAGCTTTGCCTTCCCTTCGAGGATCCGTTTGGCGTATTCACCCCAGCCGGCGCTCTGGGCAAAGCCGTAGGAAAAGGCCCAGGTTCCGAACTTGCCGGCGCCGCCCTTGGCGACCACGGCGGCCTCAACCCTCTTGAGGATTTCGGGGAAGTTGCCCGCTTCTGCGGAAAGGTCGAGGCCCAGCGCGCCGGGATAACCCATAAGCGGCGAGGGAAGATCGGCCTCTACAAACAGGCCGCCGTAGACAAGAAGCTGCCTAAGCAGCGGCTCGGTATGGGCGTCGTTGGTACAGAAGAACGCCGTGTCTTTGCCGTACTGCTGAATCCACTGCGGAGTCTGTTCCAGAATGTACTGCTGGGCGCCGGCCACGCCCACGTCGCTGGTGGGATCGGGGGCGGTAACAAACACAAAGCGGATCCCCAGATCCTTACAGGCTTCTTCCATAATTTGACGGCGGAGTCCGAGCGACTCATAGCTCATGTGCCGGGGAAACGAAATATGAACAAAGGTCTTGGCTCCAAGCTGTTTTGCCGCCCAGGGGATAAGATAGCCGCGGGAAATAAAGTCCGCGTTGGTCGCAAGATGGGCCGACTGCTGGATGACCAGCGGATCTTCGTGGGCTTCCGCGGCAATCAGCAGAATATCGGACCGCCGTTCCCGTACCCGCCTAAAGGCTTCCGCTGTACCGGGAATCGCGTTGTTAATGATGATCGCTTTCATCAGCGGATCGTCACAGAGGGAAGTTACCTGAGAGATAAACACTTCCTGCTGATCCATAAAGTTGTCAGGATAGGTGATGTGCTGGATTATCCCGCCGTCGCTGACCCGGCCATAGCGGCGGATAAGCTCTTCCGCGCCGCGAAGATCGTCTTCGGCCTGGGACACCGTCTCGGTCAGGATACCGATATGGAAGGGGCCGTTTACCTTCCAGTCCCGTTCACCGGCCGCGGAACCGGTTTGTCCTGAAGGACCGGCAAAAAGCGCCGCCGATACAAACAGAAATAAAATACCCGTAAATTTCCTCATAATTATCCTCTCCTGGTTTTCGTAGTAGTGAATTTTATCTATTTTGACAGTTTGACAGCATGAAGACCGGCTGTCAAGGCAAATGCAATAGTACGGGTTCAAAACGCTTGTTCCCGAAAACCATATATTCTATAGTTGAAACAATTATACGGGAGGCTGAAATGTCCGACGCTCTGATTAAAGAAGATAAACGCTGGACCTACCGGGATTACCGGGAATGGGATCTTAAAGAGGGAGAGCGGTATGAGCTTATCTACGGCGTCGCCTACGCCATGTCCGCCCCCAATGCGTATCACCAGGCAATTCTCGCGGCATTAACGGCAAAATTTTATAATTTTCTTGAAGGAAAACCCTGCAGGGTCTATCCCGCTCCTTATGACGTGCGGCTTTTTTACGCGGAAGATGAAAGCGACGATACGGTGGTTCAGCCGGACCTGACGGTTATCTGCGATGAAAAAAAGCGGGGGCCCGAAGGCTGCCGCGGCGCTCCGGATCTGGTTGTGGAGATACTTTCGCCTTCCAATACGGTAATAGAGATGGACCGAAAATTCGACCTTTATTTAAGGGCCGGCGTACGGGAATATTGGGTGGTAGCCCCGGAAGAAAAAGTGATCCACGTCCACCGCTTCCGGGATGGTAAAACGAGTATCCTGATCTACGGCGCCGGCGACAGCGCTGTGTCGGACATACTTCCCGGCCTTGAAATCCCCCTAGAGCCGGTTTTTACCGAATAGTGCCCGGACGCTTCAAGCCTTGCCAACAGTGCCCAGTGTTCTGTCCCAGACAGATCGTATTCAACAGATAAAAGTTTACTCTTATAGTTTTGGCTAAATCAAAAAGCAAATAGCGTCAAAACCCACGTCGCCAGGGGTGATACATGCACACGCGCCCGGAGGATACAACAGGCGCACATGAAAAGAAGGCGAAGGCTGCGTTATCCGTTCCTGCGGAACGGATAACAGCGAAGTTTCCGCAAAGCCGAAACTTCGGACATGGATGGTGGAGTTTTGCCCCTGGCAAAACTCCGCAGCAATCCGCAAAGCGGATTGCGCCCTCGCCGCTTTAGTCTTTGTGCGCCTGTTCAGGGTACGGGCGCATGTGCCTGCCCCATTAAGCAGCGACATGGGCTTTGCTGTCATTGTGGCATTTTGATTTTGTCAGAACACTAGTTTGACCTCAGGGCCGCCCGGTATTCGTTTTCGTAGCGTTTGAGCTGGGGGTTGTTGGGATCCAGGGCCAGGGCCTGTTTGAGGTAATACACGGCCCGGCGTTCATCCCTGCGGCGGTGGTAAATTTCAAACATCGCGACAAGGGCGTCGAGGTTACGGGGATCTTCAAAAAGGCTTGAGCGGAGATCGTTCATCGCCGCGTCGTCGTCGTTTCTGAGCCTGCTCCGCAAATAGTAGTACCTGCTTTTCTGTGCGCCGCCGCTTACCGCCTGAAGCCGCCGCTCTATAATCTCCAGGGCTTCGGATCGCCGGCCGGTGTCTATAAGCGCGGTAAGATAGGCCGCTGTGGCTTCCTCACCGGCTCCTTCCCGGTTAAAAAGTTCCCGCGCATAGGCAAGGGCGGCGGCGGCGTTTCCCAATCCCCGTTCCACCCTGTATGCGTCAAGCAGGTCTCCGTTGTTCCGGCGGCGCGCGAGAAGACGTTCAAGCAGTTCCCTGGCCTCCCTCCAGGCTTCCCGCCTGACCGTGTCTTTCACGGCAAGAGACAGTACTTCCGGATCGGGGTTGGGTTTGCTGAGAAGACTTGTGAGGATCGCCCTTCCCTCGGCGACGTCTTCCGGGCGGACCGATTCCATCAAAAGGCCCGCCATATAGACGAGCGCCTCGGTGTCGTCGGGCCAGGAACGGATAATCGAACGCAGGTAATTCAGGGCGGAATCGCGATTACGGTACGATTCCGCCTGAAGCCGGGCGCGCAAAAAAAGGTACTGGCGATTTCCCGAATCAATCGACGCATAGGTATCAAGCGGCGCCTGGGCTTCCTGATAACGGCCCTGTTCCATCGCCGTGTAGGCTTTTAACAAAAGGAATTCTCCGTCACGGGGATTACGCTGAAGTATTTCCGCAATAGCCGCTTCGGCGCTGGACCAGTCCCCCGCGGCGGCGTAGTTTCGGGCCAGCTCCTTTTTTATTCCCATATTGTCGGGATAGCGAATCAAAAGCCCGGCAAGGCGCGATGCCGCCTGCTCCCCTTCTCCGCGGTCGTTCAAGATCCTGATAAGCCCCAATTCCGCGGGATAGCAGTCCGCCGCGTTTTCCAAAGCCTCGCGGTAGGCTGCTTCCGCCTCTTCGGCGTTACCTTCTTTTTCATGCACAAAACCCCGGAAAAGGGAAGGCAGCACGGAACCGGGATTGAGCGCGGCGGCTTTTTCCAGATCCGGCAGGACGTTCCGAAGCTGCGTATTGCCCCGGGGTTCCGGGTAATACGCGAGGAACGGCAGTATATATTCAAGAAAATCCCGTGAATCGGCCGGGGGCGGCGTATAGATACCTTTGTCCGCATTCCGGAGTATCCGTGTGTAGGCGCTGGTAACCGGAGCGTCGGGAGGGAGGTAGCGTACCGGCAGATCCGGGTATACCGAACGGAGCAGAGCCGCGGCGGCGGCGTTCATCAGCCTGCCGAATTCAACGGTTCCAAGGTTTCTGCCCTGAATCAGTGAAACGGCCTGGGCCAGGGAACCCGGAGAACCGGTTTCGACCTGATAACGGATTTCGTCGGCTATTCCCCGTATAACCGGAGCGGAAGAACCGGAGGCCGGCGGAGAGGTCTGGATTGGGACCGGCTGTACCGGCGGTTCTGCCCTGCACGCGTACAGCATAACGAGGCAAAAACAGAACGATGCAGGACGCCGGAAAAAACAGAAAATCGGCGGCAGCTGAGCAAGCGCGGTTCCTGGCCTTTTTTTGCTGTTTGATTTGAACAGAACGCTAGTCTCCGTTTTTTTTATTGGTTCCCAGGGATAACACCATCAGAATAAGTCCGGCCAGAACCATAAAGAGGGGCCACCAGTCGATCATAAAACGTTTAAACGAAAAGGAAACAAGCCTGAGCGAAAAAGGAAGCAGTATAAATCCCAAAAAGATAAAAGCCAGCGCGGGAATAAAATACCGTATCCGTATTGCCTTAAAATGGCGCCATCCGGCGGGAACAAGGGCCAGGCCGGCAAATACGGAAAACAGCGGCCAGCCCTGGGAAAGACTTAAAGGGATGACGCGCAGGCCGGAAAAAAAGAAAAAAAGGCCCGCTAAAAGGAAAAAAAGGGCGGAAAAAAGATATACGGCGCGTTTGCTGATTTTTGTGGCAATAACCGCGAACAGACCGCCGATAATTAAAAAAAGGCAGGACCAGAACAGGGAGAGACGGGAAACGCCGGTTAGGGCGCCCAAAAGAAACACGGTCCCCAGAAGCATAAGCAGCAGGCCTGAGTAAAACACTATCTGGGTGATAATACGGCGGGTTAAATGCATATCATAATAAATATACCCGTTTTTCGTTCCCTTGCCAATGGTATTTCTCCATGTTAGGATTGATATGATGACGTTCAAAACCTTCTTTTTTCCCATTATAATGTTGATTTTGGCCGGAGTAACCGGCGCCGAAGAACGGGTTTCCTATCAGCTTGACGGAGGAAACCGTGTGGAAATACTGTCCGGCGCGCCCGTCGAAAGGCCGCTCAGGCAGATATCCTATGCCCAGCCCCATACGGTCGTTACACACAGGGAAAAACCTCTGTGTTTAAGCCTTTCCGGCCTTGACGAACCGGCGACACAGAAATTTATCGAACAGTATTCAAGTCCGGGCGGCATCGCGTGGCTTGGTACGATTGCCAAGCGAAGCGAGGCATACCAGGGGTTTATCCGGAAAGAGATTGAAAAGCGTGGGCTTCCGCAGGAATTGTTCTACCTTCCGGTTATCGAGTCGGCGTTTTCAACTACCGCGGTAAGCCGCGCGGGCGCTGCCGGGCTTTGGCAGTTTATGCGGAACAGTATCGGCCCCTACGACATGAGAATTAACGACTGGATGGACGAGCGCAGGGATTTCTGGAAATCCACGGTGGGCGCCCTAAATAAGCTGGAAGACAATTACCGGGCTTTGGGAAGCTGGGAACTTGCCCTGGCGGCGTATAACGCCGGCATGGGAACGGTGACCAGGGCGCTTAAACGGTACGAAGGCGCTGATTACTGGGAGCTTTGCCGGAAAAAAGCCCTGAAAAACGAAACCATTCAATATATTCCGCGGCTGCTTGCCGTTTCGTATATTTTGTCGAATCCCCGGCGTTTCGGCATCGAGGCGTCCTGGCCCGAAGATCCCCAGTGGACCCGCATCCCCATAGGCCGTTCCGTGGACCTTGGCCTTGTGGCCGAACACGCGGGGCTTTCCGGAACGGAGCTTAAAAAGGCCAACGGGGAGCTTTACTACGGCATTACCCCGCCGGATCCGAACTACCATATCAAGGTTCCGCTGGCTCAAGCCCCGGCGATCGCTACGGTGCTGGAAGACCCGGAAATCACCCTTATCAAATATTACTTCCATACGATCCATTACGGGGATACCCTTTCGGAGATTGCCGAGAGCTACGGCATTTCGGTAAGCCAGATCACAAGCTACAATCCGGGGCTTCGTCCCCAGTACCTTAAAATCGGCCAGCGGCTTATCATCCCCGCCCTCAGGGACGTGCGGGTCACCGAGCGGCCGCGAACCGCCGATACGGTTTCTTTTACGGGAACCCATCTGGTTAAACGGGGAGAATCGCTGTGGTCGATAGCGCTGGCCTACAACACCGATCCGGAAACCCTGGCGACGGTAAACGGAATGAGCCTGAACGACACCCTGCGTGAAGGCAAGGCGTTGAAAACGCCGGTAAGTCATTGACGCGAATGAAAAAATCCGCCGTGTTTTTTGCCGTTATTTTTTTTGGCTCCCTGCCAATCCACGCCCAGACCGGAGAAATAAACGGCGTTATCGAATGGGATCGCATGGAACTTTCCGTGGTCGTTTCCGTGGATCTAAAGAAAGCAGGGTTAAAGCTTCCCGTGGGCAGATCCCAGGCGGAGGCCCTGCTCGACGATCAGTATCCCACCCTGGTACACCCCGTCATAATGGGATTACAGGCGGATTCTTCTTCAACGCTGGAAGATCTTGTAAGCGGCGGAGATCTGAGCCTGGAAGACGCGGACAATCTGGCGTTTCAGGCGCTGCGTATCCCCCCAGCCCTTTCGGGCGATCTGTCGTTGATATCGGCGCGGTATTCCCTAAGCCTCCATACCGTAAGCGCGACGCTTAAAAAACACAGCCGGCTGCAGGATCCGCCCAGTCCCCTTGTCCCCGCCAAAGTCCGGGACTATACGGGAATCATCATTATCGCCGACGAATCCCTGCCGGTTCACGGAAGAAACACCGCCGCCCTTCTCAGGCCTTGCCTTTTTCCAAAAATTTGGGACAGCGGCATGGGTCTTGTCTACGAACGGGGCATGACGAATTCCGAAGCGGGCATGGTATGTTATGTTTCAAGGGAAAGCGTCCTTGCGGCAAGTCCTTCCGGCCTGGACGAAAAGCTCCTGTCCAGGGTAGGCTCCAATCCCCTTCGGATCATGGCCAGGGGAGTATTCGGCGAAACGCCCACGGATCCGATCATAGACAGCGAAGACGCCCGGATCATCCTTTCTTCCGAGGCAAACCGCCGCCTGCTTCGGGAAGGCCGGGTAGCCGTTGTGCTGGACAGGAGCGCCCTCAAGACAAGTCTGTAGGCGCATACGCCTGTATCCAAAAACCGCCGGACGCCTTTATAGGGATACAGGCCGGCGGCGGCAAAGCCCACAAGCGGGCTAGCCGATCATCGCCGTTTCTGACGGACGCTTTGGCGTCGCTTTTTCCGCAGGATGTCGGATGCCCGCCCGGAGCTTTCCGCCGCCACCCTTTTCAAACAAAGGCGTCCGGCAATCCCGGTTACCGGCGTATGCGCATGTATCACTCCCGGCGACATGGGTTTTGACGCTATTTGCTCTTTGATTGTATGCGAAGGGTACATACCTCGTCCCTGTGGGGCGTTATTAAAGGTATGTACCCTGAGGCAAATACCTTACTAAAACAACCAACCCCGTCCGCTCCGCGGCGGGGTTGGTTGATTGTATGCGAAGGGTACATACCCAGGGAAACTGGTGACAGTCACCATTCTTTCCAGGAGATTATGGCAAGTACTCTATCGTCAGGTTGATGGTTACGGTATAGTCATCGTGGCTGACGCCACACGCCTTCGTAAAGTCAGCCTCCCAGCCGCTATCGTAGCCGCTTCTGTCCGAGGGGGTCTTGACGGTAACGGGCTTGGTAAACGAGCTATAGCTGTCATAACCGGTCG
>JAIROH010000170.1 GCA_031257595.1 Treponema sp.
TCGCCTATTTTTTCTTCAAGAAGCGCAAGGTTCTGTTCCGTTTTTTCATCTATGCCCGCTTCAAGAAGACGTATCTCTTCCCGCAAATTCTCCAGCGTATAATCGGCGCCGGTTCGCCGCTTGATATAGGCTTTAAGATAAAACAGGGCGATAAACCAGGAAAGTATCCCAACAGCCAAAAAAAGAAAAAGCCAATTCATGGGCTTTTAGAGGGAAACATCAACATTCCTGCCAAGATCAGGATCCCGGATTATATCTTCTTCCTTTTCATCCCGGTCTTCTTCTTCCCCGGCTTTTTTCCGCGCTTCGCTTTCCGGCCTTCTGCCGCCGCCGTCCCGTACCCCTTCGGCCCCTTCACCCTGATCCTGGGCTTCGTTCACGGCGTTTATCTTTTCTTCGGTAATCCGCTGGCTCTGGGCCTGCTGGATGGCCTGCTGAATTGCCGCTCCTTCCCTTTGAGCGGTTTCCTGTTTGCCGATCTTGTCCACCTGGGTAAACAGGGTCTGAAGGTCAATTGGCGATATAGCCATCGGGTCCCTTCTTTGCTTCCTCGTCAGGTTCTTCGTATTTGGTTACCCTTACCAGTCCGTTTTCGAGAATAAAGGTAACAGCCCTGTATTCGTTCCTCACATCCTCTTTCGCGTCGCGGATCAGTATTTTCACGCCCGGGTACACCTTGGAGGAAGCGGAAATCCTTCCCCGGGTTTTAAGGTTGTTGAGGAAACCCTGTATTTTTTCTGTTTCTTCCCTGTTTTTCTGGAGATCCCCGGACAGTTCCTGCCGTTTATCCATAAGCTCGCTGAGATAGGCTTCTTTGTCTTCGGGCAGGCTCTTTCGCTGCTTCTTGATATTGATAAGGGTCTGCACGTTAAGCTGAATTTCTTCAAGCTGCTTTTCCATCGCCGCTTTCTGCGTTGCCAGGGCATCCAGCTGGGCCTTGCTCTTGGGATCAAAGCCAACCTCGCAGATCGTTTCGGTACCGCTTGTGGGACTGCCAAGACTCTTGGCGTTGATCTCTTCCGTGGCGCGAAGGCGCCCGCCTACGATGTGGGCCCGCTTTCCCTGACAGATAATCCGTTTAAACGCGTCAACCTGTGAGTTGATAATGCCGTCGGAAACCACAACCATGCTTCCCGCCTCAACCTGAGCGTTTTCGATAAACCGCGCCCAGATGGAACGCCCCGCCCTGACAAGACCGTTGCTTTTGCCGGTAATACCCTGGTGGACGATAATATCCCCCTCGGCGTCAAGTTCCGCCTTTTCCACGGTTCCGTCAACCTCAATGTTGCCCGCCGCTTTGACGGAAAAGCCGTCCTCCACGTTTCCGGTGATGATAACCGTTCCCAGAAAAATGATGTTCCCGGTTTTTAAATTCACATTGCCCTGAACGGTGTATACCGGCTCAACATTGATCTTGCCGCCGGAAATAATCACCTGGCCGTTCATGTCGGCGATGATCGAAACGCCGTCGTCCCCCGCGTGGACGTTTTTTCCCAGCGGCATCGCGATCTCCCGGCCGTTCTTCGCGGGAATAACCTTGCCGGTAACCGTACGCCCAACGGTTCCGTTTTCGGCGGGAACCAGCACGGCAAGAGGCTGGCCCTCGACAACATTCTGTATGATATTAAGATCCTTAAAGTCCACCCTGCCGTTTGAACCTTCCCTGAGCTTTACCTTGCTCTGATCGGTCTCAAAATTGTACTGAATATAAGAATCTCTGCCGTTTTGGGGCCTTGTGCCTTCCGCTACCTGAAACGCTTCATTATAAGCGGGCCGGTCGGCGAACCGGATCAAAGCCGCCTCGTCCACGCCAAAGACTACTTTGTTGTTTCGCAGGAACGAAAGGTAGGTTTCAACAGGCATGTCACAGCCTCCCGTTCCCGGCGGCGTTACGGTAATATAGGCTTTCATCTCGTCGGCGGTAATGTCTACCGTTACCGTCGAATTGTTGGTCGGCATCCGGTTAAAATCGCCTATGCGTACATAGGCTCCCGCCGCCTCCCGGACAATCCCCGCTATCTGGTTTTCATCGTAATCCGATATTCCCCTGGCCGCCACAAGCTGGACAACCTGAGACTCAACCACCCGCCTTCCTTTGCCTTCCGGAGGAATTACCTTTAGATAGGCGCCATCGTTAAGCAGGTGAACATAAGCTTCACCGTCCTTGTCAAGCATCGCCTTGGCCGCCGCGGCGGCTTCTTCGGCGGCGGCTTCCTGTTCTTCCTCAATAGTTTGTTCGGTTACCCGCTCATAGGCGCGGATTTTCCAGTTTTTTGCCCCGGATCCCATAAAACCGGAAAAGCCCCGGACGGTGACTTCGTATTCGAGCCGCCGGACAGGAAGGTTAAGCAGGGTGGCCGCTTCGGCTACGGCCTCTTCCAGCGTGGCGCCTTCGGCTTCGATGGTGTGGATCATCCTATCCCGCTCCAGTCTTTCTTTCATCGCGTGCTGAAGCTGGATAAAATCTACCATAATTACACGATGCCTTTTCGAATATTGGTAAGCTTGGAACGGAGCCGGAGTATCGCTTTGGTATGAAGCTGGGATACCCGCGACTCGGTTACTTCCAAAACCTGGCCTATTTCCCGCAGCGTAAGATCCTCGTAATAGTAAAGGACAAGTATCTTTTTTTCCTTGTCGGGGAGTTCACTGATCGCATCGGCGATTACCCGGCGTATTTCGTCTTTTTCCACAATGACGTCCGGGTTAAGACTCGCCGGCGATTCTATGCTGTCGCCGATGGACACCTTGTCGTTTTCATCGCCGGAAAACCACACGTCGTTAAGGGAAAGAATCGACGTGCCGGAAATCTTCATCATCGTTTTGATGAATTCTCCCTCGTCCATTCCCAACGACTGGGCAATTTCCTGATCCGTGGCGGTTCGTCCCAACTGGGCTTCCAGAGAGCCGATTGCGTCTTCCACTTCCCGGGTTTTCTGCCTGACAGAGCGGGGAACCCAGTCTATCGAACGAAGTTCGTCAAAAATCGCCCCCCGTATACGGGTTACGGCATAGGTTTTAAATTTTACGTTTTTTTCCGGATCAAATTTGTCTATCGCGTCAAGAAGCCCGAAAACCCCAAAGCCGACAAGATCGTCAAATTCAATATTATGAGGCATGCCGACGGCAACTTTGCCGGCTACATATTTTACCAGGGGAGCGTATTGTTTGATAAAGGCTTCCCGTATTTTAGGATCCCTGTTTTTTCGATATTCAACCCAAAGTTTTTCTTCAGTTTCTTCTTCCGGCTTATCTACAGCGTTCCCCAAAAGCCCCATAAATTATCCTTTTTCTTCCTTTTTTAACACTGTCTGTATGGCCTGGGCCAGTTCTTTCGGGTTAAAGTCGCCTCCAAAACCCTGGTTTTGGGGAACCCTGGAACTTGTCCTTTTTTGTTCCGGAATATCAAAAACCACCGTATCCGGCGTATCCGGACCGGAATCAGGCAAAAACGCCTCGGAAAGGGTGTCAAAATCCGGTATGAGATCGACTTCACCCGAATTCCGCCCCGTTCCTTTGCCGGGAGCCTCTCCCGCAGACACGGACCCTTCTTTATTATACCCCTCTTCGTCATTCTGATCCAGAGCCATACCGGCAGGCTCGGAAGAATCCGCGTTTTCATCCGCCTGTACGGGAATTTGACCGGGAAAAACCTGGGCCGCCCTGCCGTCAATACTGTCCACTTCGTCGCTGTCGTCTGAAGGGAAAGCCCCTTCAATCGGCCCGGAACCAACCGAAATGTTTACCCTGGAACCGGGAGCGTCAAACAGGTCGCCTGAACCGGAAAGAAGCTCCGGAATGAACTGGCCAAGGAGCCAAAAAACAACACAGAAAAGGAGAAAGAAAAAGCCGCCGAAACCCAGTGCGCGGAAAAACAGCGCCGGAAACCCGGAGCCGCTTACAAGGCCCAAAAGGAGAGATACAACAAAAGCCGCTCCCGCGGCGATTCCGCTTATCTTAAAGTTAAACATCCGCTTCGCTTCCCCTGAAATGGGTCATAAAAACCCCGGCGGCTATTTAAAAAGACGCTTAAACATCTTTCCGAATCCGCCGTTTCCCTTAAGCTCCGTCTTGTCCATCCTTCCCACAATATGCTGAATACACACCGAAGCCTTGCATTTGGGATCCACCACGATAAACGGCCGCTGCCTGAGCACGCTTTTGGAAACCACCTCGTCATCGTAGATAAAACCCAGGTATTCTACTTTTAGATTAAGGAACTGGCCGGTTATGTTTATCATCTTGTCCGCTACTTTTTTTGCCTCGGTTACGTTTTTTACCCGGTTCACCACAAGTTTGAGCCCCATGTTGAGGTTGTTGATTTCCGTGGCGATGATCTTGATAATGCCGTAGGCGTCGGTAATGGCCGTAGGCTCCGGGGTGGTAACAATAACCGCGTCGTCCGCCGCCGCCACAAAATCGAGCACGTTGCTGGAAACCCCCGCCGAGGTATCAATGATAATAATGTCCGCGGCGGACAGGGTTTCAAGCTCTTCTATAAAATACTGCCTTTCACTGTCGTTGAGGTTGGCAATCTTGGAAAAGCCCGAGGCCCCGGCGACTATGGAAATCCCGTATTCGGTGTCGATCATAATCTCCCGCATGGTCTTCTGCTTGCGTATCACATGGTAGAGGTTAAATTTGGGGATCATGTTGAGCATAACGTTTACGTTGGCAAGGCCAAGGTCGGCGTCCATAACCACAACTTTCTTTCCCAT
>JAIROH010000001.1 GCA_031257595.1 Treponema sp.
TCCCCTGTGAGTCCGCTTTGGCCTCAATCCAGGACGGCGGAGCCTCCGATAAGCGCCGAGCCTATCTGGGAGCAGGATCTCAGGGGGGACGTTATCGGTCTTCCGTTCCTCCAGGCCGAATCGGCCGTTGTCGTGCTAAAACAGGGTTATATCAAATCCTACAGCAGGCTGGGAAACTGGCTTTGGACCTACCAGGCCGGCGAGGAGCTGACTCCTCATATCACCCGGGCGCGGGAAGGTACAAGTTATGTATGTACCGCAAGCGGAACGGTTATCGCGATTAACCGGGTCGGCCGTGAACTGTGGAAACTTAATCTTGGATCCCCGATAACGGCGCCTGTTATTGTCGGCTGGGACGGCCGCCTTTTCATTCCCGTGGGAAGTAAAATATACTGCCGTACCGCGTCGGGCTATTCGCTGTGGATGGAGGACCTGGGAAGCCCCGTTTTTGTTTCTCCGATACTGGATCATCGGGGCGGCCTGGCGATGGTTCTCAACAACAACGAATTTGTCCTGGTAAGTCATCTAAGCCACGTTGAACGTTTTCAGCTGCGGGAAAAACCGCTTCACATTGTCCCTCTGGAAGTTACCGGGGGGAAAGATTCGTTTTACCTGTTTTACGCTTCCGGGGCCATCGATCGCATATACCGGGATGAAAATTTCGCCCTGACAAGCGAATCCCTGCCTCCCCTGTCCCAGACGCCCGCCGCCGCGATAAACTGGAAAGAAAACGCCGCGGTAACGCTTAGGGACGGGAGGGTTCAGCTGTTGTCCGTTCCCGACGCCCGTGTGCTCTGGACCGGCGACAGTCATGAGACCAGGGCGGAACGGGGAGAGGGCAACCTTGGCCCGTACTGGGCGGCAATGCAGTTCGATGAACGGGGCGTATATACGCTTTCCGCGAAAGGAGTTACCGGTTTCAGGACTTCCGACGGAAGGCGGCTCTGGATCCTCCGTGTTACCGGAGCCGCGGCGATTCCCTCATTCAGCGACGAAGGCTACCTTTATTCAGGGGGAACCGACCGCATTCTTCATGCCTACCGTATTGAAGAGCGGAAGCGGAACATACCCCGTTCCCTCTACGGCCCGATGCCGGAAGGTTCTTACGGTCTGGGGAACCCGCCGCCGTCGTCCTGGGCGCAGCTTGGCAACAGCCGTTTTGATCCGGTAATCGCAAAAACCATGCACGATACGATAGAGGCGTCGATAAAACAGGGGCAGATAGGAGAGGACGAGACCGATTATGTCGCCTACCTTATGGAAATGGCGGGAATTTCCCTTGCCCCAACCTATTCGCCGGTCAGGCCCCAGCTCCAGATTGGGGAACGGGTGGAGTTTATCAGGCTGCTGGGCTACCTCGGTTCCCGCGAGACGGTGCCGTTCCTTGCGACGCTGTTTTCAAGAGATCCGGAGCCGATCATAAAATCCGCCTGCTGTGAAGCCCTGGGGCGGATCGGCGTCGATCCCGGCGGGGACGCGATACGGGTTTTTACATTCCTGCTGGCGCCGGACAACGCTACGCAGGATCCTTCCACGCTGATGGCCGCGGCGACGGCGACAAAGAACCTCTGCCTTTTTTCCGGGCCTCCCTTAAGCGATGCCGGGATACGGCTTCTGCGGGCCTTTGGGGCTACGGATTTCCCCACGAGGGTCAAACGGCACGCGGCGGCGGAACTGGAAAGCCTTTTTAAATGACGGCGTAGTTCCCGCGGCCCTGTTCAGCAAGCTTGTATTATTTTCTGATATTGGGCGATCGTTTCGGCGTGTACGAGCTGCCGCCTGAGCCGGGCGCCTCCGGCAATGCCGGGAAGGCCCATGACCCCTTTGGTATAGGCGCAGAATTGTTTGCGCATTTCAAGACAGGCCGCTTTTTCGCCGATATCCCCGGCCAGCGCCTCAAGATGGCGAAGCCCCGCCCGGAGGCGTTCCGCGGGATCGGGCGGAGTCCAGCTTCCCCGCGTTAAAAGGGACTTCGCGGCGCTGAAGATAAACGGGTTTCCCATCGCCCCCCTGGCAAACATAAGCGCGGCGCAGCCGGTTTCCTCAAACATATGTTTTGCGTCTTCCGGGCCGTACAGATCCCCCGATCCGGCAACCGGAACCGGGATCCTCGTTACCAGGTCGGCAATAAGGGACCAGTCGCTTTTGCCGCCGTACATCTGGCTTCGGGTTCTGGGATGAAGGCTTACCATGGCCGCGCCCGCCTCAACCGCCACGCGGGCACATTCGGCGTAATTTTTGGAAGCGGCATCCCAGCCCGAGCGCATTTTAACCGTAACCGGGACGCCGCCGAGCTTTTCGGCGCTGGCGGCGACCATTGCCTCCAGGGCCCTGCCGAGCCGGGGCGGGTTCCGCATCAACGCGGAACCCGCCCCGTTCTTTACCACTTTGGGAACAGGGCAGCCGGCGTTAAGATCCACAAGGTCGGGCCTGAGCGGCGCGAGAAGGCGGCAGGCCATGCCCAGCGTATCCGGCTCGGCGCCGAAAAGCTGGATTGCGTGGCATTTTTCCGACGTTCCCCGGGCCAGCAGCGGATGGGCGGTTTCCAAAAACGTCATGCCGCGATCGGAACGGGACGTTTCCGGGTTCGGGGAAAGCCCGTAACGGGCGGGATTGCGAACCAGGGCTTCCGCGGAAACAAGCTCGGTAAAACACAGATCGGCGCCCTGTTCGGCGCAGATCGACCGAAAAGCCCTGTCGGTATAACCCGCCACCGGGGCAAGGAAGAGGTTCCCCGGAAACCCCAGGACAGGCCGGTACAGGCCGGGAACGAAAGACATCCGCCTATGATAATTCAGTTGCCGCCGCGCGGCAAGTGATCGGCGCCGCCCAAAAAGTTTTGGGAATTTGGGATGAATTTCAAAAATATACTTGACAGCCGTATTAATTTGATATATAATATTACTTGACAGGAATAAATTAACGTCAGACAGAATACATCCGCCGGGGCGGAGAATTATTTCAGGCAAGGAGGAGGAAAGATTGCCTATGGATACACGGAATGGATATCAAACAGACCACGAACCCCGTTTGTCTTCGGACCTGCTGCGCGGACACACGGAAACCATTGTGCTGGGGATTCTGCACCGGGGCGATGCCTACGGTTTTGAAATTTACAACACGATACTTGAACGGACCGGGGAACGCTACGAACTCAAGGAAACGACCCTGTATTCCAGTTATAAACGGCTGGAACAGGAAAACTGCATCAGTTCGTACTGGGGAGACGAAACCCAGGGCGCCCGTAGGCGTTACTATCACCTGACCGACAAAGGCCGGGAAACCTACCGCCGGAATATGCGGGACTGGGAATTTACCCGGAACATTCTTGACGGTCTTATGGGGGTTCCCGAAAAACCCGAAAACCCGTCAAAAGAAACCGGGGATCAAACAGCCGGCCGGAACGGTACGGCAAAAAGCAAGGAGAAAAAATGAAAACAAACGACTACGTTCAATCCCTTTTTAAGGATTACGAAGAAACACCGGAACTGAAGGATTTTATCGAAGAGCTTCAAAGCAACCTGGAAGACCGCATCGCGAGCCTCGTAAAAAAGGGTCTCCCGGAAAACGAAGCCTTCGCGAAAGCCACGGCGGAACTGGGAGACATCGGCGTCCTGGCCGGCCAGATGAGCCTGAAACGCCGCCAGGAAGTGTACCAGGACGCCTACCTGGGGATACGGCGTTACATGAAAGCGCCGAGGGTCATCGCCTATGTGTTTTTCGGCGCGGTACTGGCCTTTGGGTTCATCACGGCGGCGCTGGCGTATTTTTCAACGCGCGGAGAAATTGTACCGCAGGCAGACCTCCTTGATCCCTCGGGTCCCGCTGGTCTGGTTCCCCTGTTCGGGGTCCTTATGCCGTTTACGACCCTGGGGATTGCGGGTTTTGTCTTTTTGGGCCTTACCCAGGAAAGCTCCGCGCTGTACCCGATGGGGAAAAAACGCGCCCTGTGGTACAGCCTGGCCGCCGTGTTGATTACGTTCGGTCTTACAATGATGCCTCTTGCCTATTTTGCCACTCAAAAGGACATCTCGCCGCTCAGCGCCATCGGTATGCTTATCCCGTTTGGGCTTCCCGGCGCCGCCCTGCTCGCGTTTCTCATACTGACCGAAAAAAGCAGGTTTAAGCCCTGGATGAAGGATCGGGCCACGGAGGCGCTGAAAAAAGAGCACGAGATGATGTCCGATCCGGCGGTGACCCGTTTCGGCCTTTTTTCGGGCGCTATATGGATAGGCGCCGCCGCCTGTTTTTTTCTGTTTGGTTTCCTGGCCGGTTTTAGGTATTCCTGGACAGCCTTTGTGTTTGCCATCGCCCTGCAGCTCATGGCGCACGGCATGCTTTACAAAACCGGCGCCGCGGGAAAAGCGCCGGAAGCCCGGCGGCCCGATTCAGAAACGGAGGCATAACAGGCGGTATGGTACAAAAACGCCGGCGCCCCGCGGACGGGGCCTTGTTCATTGTTCCCTTTAACGGCTATACTGACAGCGGAATTTTATGGAATTTAGCGAACTACAGCTTCACGAGGACCTTCAAAGGGGCATTGCCGACGCGGGCTATGTTACCTGTATGCCGGTTCAGGAACAGGTTTTGGTCAACGCGTTCGGCGGCCAGGATCTGTATGTCCAGTCGCAGACGGGGACGGGTAAAACAGCCGCCTTTCTCATCGTCATCTTTCAGCGCCTTCTTACCGAGCCTCTTTTGGGAGGGAAAAAAGCCCTGATTATGACGCCCACAAGGGAACTTGCCGTCCAGGTTGAAGAAGAAGCCAGGGCCCTGGGAAAGTACCTTCCTTTCAAAACAGGGAGCTTTTACGGCGGCGTGGGCTATGCCCAGCAGTACCGCCTTTTGCAGGACAACGTGCAAATCCTCGTTGGCACCCCCGGACGGGTGCTTGACTTAAACAAATCGGGCCGCATGAACCTTATGGATGCGGCTTTTCTCGTTATTGACGAAGCGGACCGGATGTTCGATATGGGTTTTTATCCGGATCTCCGCAAGCTTATAAAAGTCGTTCCCCCCGCCGACCGCCGCCAGACGATGCTGTTCAGCGCGACGCTTAACAGCTGGGTGAAAAATCTCGCCTGGGAATATACCAAAACTCCCCGCGAAATTGAGATAGAACCGGAAACGGTTACTGTCGACGAGGTTGAACAGATCCTGTACCATGTCCATTCGGGCGATAAAATGCGCCTTCTTCTGGGGATTATCGAGCGGGAAAAGCCGGAAAGCGCCATTATCTTCTGCAATACAAAGCGTTACGCGGAAATCGTAGCCAAGCGCCTTAGGGTGAACGGCATAGACTGTGAATTTATCATAGGCGATCTTCCCCAGGTAAAACGGCTCAAGATCATCGACGATGTCAAGAGCGGAGTGACGCGGGTTCTGGTCGCCACCGACGTAGCCGCCCGGGGGCTTGATATTGAAAACCTTGCCCTGGTGGTAAATTACGACCTTCCCGTCGAGGCGGAAAACTATGTCCACCGTATCGGGCGGACCGCACGGGCGGGCAAAACCGGAAAGGCCGTAACCCTGGCAAGCGAACAGGACGTATACGAGCTTCCCGATATCGAAAGATATATCGGAAAAAAGATAGTTTCTCAAATCGCCGGCGAAGATCTTTTTGCCGCGGACAAGAGCGAAGGCCTTAAAATACGCACCGATTTTTACGACGACCGTGACTACAGGCGCGGCGCAAGGGACGGCCGCGGAACCGGTGAGCGCCGCGGCAGGCGGGAAACCGGCGGAAGGACCGGTAAAACCGCGGGAACCAGTGAAGGCCGCGCCGGGGAAAGAAAGCCCGGAGAACGGCGCGGCGCCGAAAGCCGGCGTTCCGGCCCGGAAGCCGGGAACCGCCGCGTCCGCGAAACCGGCCGCGGCGGAACGGGCCGAACCGGAACAAACCGGGAAGAACGGCGCGGATCCTCGGCAGGCGAACAGCGCAAGACCGCCGATTTCCGGCTTTCGGAGCTTTCTTTTGAACAGCGCATGACCTACTACAAAAAAAAATACGGCGACCAGGCAGGTCAAAACAACCGGGACAGCCGGGCCGAAAACAAACAGCGTCCGGCCGGCCGCGGCAACGGCCGGAGTAGAGGCAGACAGCGTCCGCAAAGCCGTGACCACAGTGAAGCAAGGCCGGAGAGCCGGCCAGGCGCTGAAGCGCAAAAAACCGAAAAAGACCGGACAAAGGCCGGAACGCCGGAAAAGAAACAGGGCCTTGTCGGGAAACTGCTGGGAATTTTCAAAAAGAAAGAACATTAGTGTTCTGACAAAATCAAATTGTCTAACGGCAACAAAACCCACGTTGCTGCTTAGTGGGGCAGGCACATGCGCCCGTACCCAAAAAGCGCCGGACGCCTTTATGGGGATACAGGCCGGCGGCGGCAAAGCCCACAAGCGCCCTAGCCGATCATCGCCGTTTCTGACGGACGCTTTGGCGTCGCTTTTTCCGCAGGATGTCGGATGCCCGCCCGGAGCTTTCCGCCGCCACCCTTGTCAAACAAAGGCGTCCGGCAATCCCGGTTACCGGCGCACGCGCATGTATCACCCCCGGCGATGTGGGTTTTGACGCTATTTGCCTTTTGTTTTTGTCAAAACTATAAGAGTAGACATTTGTCTGTTGAATACGGTCTATATGTGATCTGTATTTTGTCAGAAAACCGCCTAAGATTAAAGAAGTATTACCTAAGAAGGAGGCAGACAGGCCCCCCGACAAATTTTTTAGGCATCTTTTGGATTCGCAAGCGGGTCCATACCCAAGAACCCGCCTTTCGGCGGGGGAGCCTCTGGGGCGATTTGAACCCGGCAAGGATTTGTTTGTTGGGGGTATGGACACGCATAATATCCATACCTTGCAGAACGACGATACCCCGCCGCTCTGCGGCAGGGAGAGTCATTTTCGAAATAGTTAAACTTTGAATTGCCGCCGCCCTGCTTCTTTGCTGGACAAAGCGGGGCAAATATCATACCATAACATCATGTCCGCGTATCCAGTAAACCAGCGTTTTCTGGAACGGCCCCGGGTGGACCGAATCCTGGAAAAAGCCCTGCAAAGCCACGTTGTCACCGTCGTAGCCGGGGAAGGCAGCGGCAAAACCCTTGCGGTAAACTCTTTTCTTCAAAAGAAAAACCTGCCGATTATCTGGGTGCAGATTTCCGAACGGGACAATCTGGGCTGGCGGTTTTGGGAAAACTATACCGGAGAGGTGACCCACGTCAACCCGGAGGCGGCGAAAATGTTTGCCGACATAGGATTTCCGGAATCGGACCGGCAGTTCGACCGGTATCAGAATTTTATGAAACGCATACTTGTGGGCAAAGAACGCTATATAATCGTCTTTGACGATTTTCACCTGCTTACCAATCCTTCGGTCCTGCTGCATCTGGAACGGGCTTTGGTACCGCCGGTCTCAACAGACACGATCGTCTTTATTTCCCGTATGGAACCGGCGATAAACCTTATGCACCTTCTCGCGAAAGGGTTTCTTGTCCAGGTTACCGCCGACGATCTCCTGTTTACTATGGAAGAAACGGAAGATTTTTTCCGCCTCCACGATGTCTCTCTTGAAAAAGCGGAGCTTGACCGGATCTTCCAGGAAACCGAAGGCTGGGCTCTGGCCCTGAGCCTTATCCTCCAGGGAATAAAAGCGAATTACGGCGAACGCAGATGGGACCAGGTGATACAACCTGTCAGGAAGATGGAAGAGAATATTTTTTCCACGATGGAAGCGGAACTGCAGAAATTCCTTGTTAAACTTTCCCTTATCGAACGCTGGCCCCGGAATCTTCTGGAACGCCTTGATCCCGGGGGAAAAAACATCACCGCGATGGAAAAATTCAGTTCGGTGATCCGCTTTGACGCGTATCTCCACGGTTTCAGGATACATCACCTTTTTCTGGAGTTTCTCCGGGAAAAGCAGCAATACCTGTCGCGGGATGAAATCAGGGAGGTATACGACAAAGACGCCCGGTGGTGTCTTGAACACAACCTTCCCATCGACGCCGCGGTAAATTATGAACGCGCCGAAGATTTTGAGGGGCTTATCCGGCTTGTCGAATCCCTTCCCCGCATGCTGCCCCGGCCGATGGCGTCCTTCTTTCTGGAAATTGTCGAACGGCTTACGGCCAAAAAAGATTCG
>JAIROH010000034.1 GCA_031257595.1 Treponema sp.
AAAACGGGAAGCCACAGCGCTTCGGCGGAAAAATCTCCAAACGAAAAACCGGAAAATCCCAGGCGCAGGCTGAAACCGTCAACGGGGAGCCTGCTTTTTGCGAAGTCAAGGCCCGCGTATGACACAAGATTTTGGGGGCAAACAACGTCGGTCAGGACAAGGCCGTCGGCGGCGCCCCAGGAAATAAACTGACGCCCCATGCTCAGGCTGAAGGAAATTTCGCCGGATGCGGGGCTATAGCGGAGCCATGCTTCTTCCAGGGTTCCCGTTCCGGAAGAAGTCAGCGGATTGTACCCGGCGCCGACGGTGATACGCGCTACGGTTTCGCCGGTAAACGCGTCGAGCTGCAGCTTCGCCCCAGTACGCGCTTCGGTCAAATTCCGGCCGGCGGAAAACGGAAAAGCGAAGAGGGTTTCCGTTTCCCCGGAAAATTCCACCGAATCCGAAAAGTCCGCGGCAAAAACGCTTTTCCCGGCGCCGAACAGCAGGCATGCCGTCAAAACCAGCGTGGCGTTTAACGGAACGGTCGTCTTCGGCGCGGGTTTTTTCGGCGCTGCCTTTGGCGCCGCCAAAGGCGCTGTCCCCGGCGCCGCCTTCATCTCAGCCTGCCCTGTTCCATCGCCGCGACGGTAAAAAGGGAATCATCCACGGCGGCGTTAAACGTCATGTCGTTTATTTCGATCACCGTACTGTGTTCGTTAAGGACATTGGTCATTTCCATTTTCGACGCGATCCAGATTCCGTCCACCTGTCTGATCCCGGAAACCGTAAGCCGTTTAAGGAGCTTTCCCTGCCTGTCGTAATACTCGGTTCCGGTTACCACATAGTTGTCCTTTCGTACCCGGATAAGCCGGACGGCGCTGGGTTCCCGCACGTCTTTGGCTCTGGCTTCGATTACCCAGCAGGCCGCCCCGTCAACCGTTTCTTCGCCTTTAAGGGTAAACTGATCTTTGGAAAGGCCGCGATCCCCCATGTCTTCGTAGGTAAAATCCGATCCCATAAATTCGTCGTTCCGCCCGGAACCGGAAATGCGGCGGGTACGTTTCATGCCGGGCAGGTAGATCCACGTGTCGTCGTCCCTGTCGTCGTCGTAGGACCAGGCAAGATAGCAGGTTCCTTCAACGTCCCTGGGAGAACGGAACACCATGGCGGTCTTTGCCGTATCGCCGTAATCCTTAAAATAGTAGCCAAGCTCCCTGATTCGCGGAGAACCCCGTTTGCTGACAAGCGTCATCGTAAGGGTGTACTTTGCCGTGTCTCCGATGTATCGGTCGTCGGCTTTTTTCATAATGTCGTAAGCGGTTTGGGCGAAAACCGGAACGCCTGTCAAAATTATAAAAAACATGGGCAAAAGGCCCAACAGCGGACGCTTTCTCATAATGCCTCCAAATACAGGCCCGTCACGCGGACCCTGACGCGGCCCCGTTTTCGCCGTTTTCCCGCGTTTCCTTCCCCAGGGGTTTCAGCGCGAATATCAGGAGGGGAGTGAGGATGTAGTCGGCGAGAAGGGCGGAGCCGAGGCCTATTATTGAATAGAGTCCCATGCGGCTAAGCATGGCCACGGGGCTCATTACATAAACGACAAACATCGCGCAGAGTATCACCGTCGTCATTCCAAGGGTTTTTCCGAGCGCCCGGAAAGAATCGAGTACCGCGTCACGGTAGGAACCGGTTCTTTCAAGTTCAATTTTGATACGGCTGATAAAGTGGATCGTATCGTCAACCGCTATGCCCAGTACCATCGGCATGATCGTCATCGTAAGCATGTCAAGCGGCGTTCCCGTATAACCCATGATTCCGCCGAGTATGACGACGGGGGCGATATTGGGTATCATTCCGATAAGACCCGTGGAAAGACCGGCGAAAACCAGGGAAAGAAGGATCAGTATGATGACGAACGATCCTGAAAAGGATTTAAGCTCTCCGTACACGATCTTGCCGTTCATCGCGGCAAAATTCGCCACCATGCCGATAATCGAACAATCCGCGTCGGGAAAAAGTTCCCCGGCAAAAACCTTTGCCTTTGCCATGTCGTCCGTGATTTTGTTCCCGTCCCAATTCATGATTTCAACCTGCAGGACGGCGGTGGAAAAATCTTCGTCAAGGTTTTCATGTACGCTGTCCGAATCGCAGAAGAGGATAAGTTCGGCAAGCTCTTCGCGGGTGTCGGGTATACGGTACCATGCCGGATCGTCGCCGTTAAAGACCCGGTTCATTTCCTTTACAACCTTGGTAACCGAACTGACCCGGCCCTTTGTTCCGGAAACTTTTGTCATCGAAAGGCCGCTGAGTTTTTCCGCAAGGGCGTCGAGGTTTTTCATCCGCCCGCCTTCCAGAAACGCGTCAAGTTCATCGTAGCGTATCATCACCGTATAGGAATACAGGGAACCAAGCTTTGTCTGCCTGATCTGATCCAGCCTTTGTATGTAGGGGATCTTCTTCCCCATAATTGAGAAGTACTCCATGTTGACGCTCATCCTGAAAAGGCCCGGTATAAAGGCGGCGATAACGATAAAGCTGATGACAAGCAGCGGCGTTCCCGTTTTCAAAAGTTTTTCCCCAAAACGTCGGAACCACGCATCGGTTCCGCCTGTCCCGGCCCGTTTCGGAGTTTCTGCGGCCGCCGGTTTTCCGGCGGCTTTCTTTTCGGCCTGCCCTGGTTCCGCCGGCTGTTTCGTCCTGTCTTTGCCAAAGCTGAAAAGCGGCGGTATAAGGAACACCACGTAAAGGTAGACGGCCAGTACCGTAAGGGCGCTGGTTGCGCCAAGCCAGCGGAGGGAAACTATGCCGGCGGCCAGAAAGGACAGCAGTGAAGCGATGGTGGTAACGGCGGTAAAGAGTATGGGCCAGCCTGTTTCGCCTACCGCTTCGACAACGGCTTTTTCGCGGCTGCCGCTTTCACGGAACCGGATTTTAAACATGTTGATAAGGTGTATCGCGTAGCCGATTGCCAGGGCCATCGACAGCAGAACCGGCAGGGTAATAAGGTTGCTGTCCGCGTGAATACCCAGGTGGCCCTCAAAGCCGAGTACCGTTCCTATGCCGCCCAGGGTTGCCAGAACCGGCACAATCACCCCGCGCAGGGAACGGGTAAAAACGACAAGGCAGATAAAAACAACAATGAACCCCGTAATGACCCGGATGCTTGCTTCCTTTTCGACAACCTCGGCTTCTTCGGTTTCGGTATAGGCCATGCCCGTGGGCTTAAGGGTGTATGCGGGGCTTTGCCACTTTTCGCCGGACAGCACTTCCTTCGCCGCCTTTCCCACCAAAAGCATTTCAGCGTATTCATTGGCGGTTTCATAATTGTTAAGCCTCAGAATGAGCCAGGTCTCCCCGCAATCGTCGGAAACAAGCATGTTTACCAGGGATTCCCTTGACATGATGTATTCTTTTTTTGCCGCAAGCTCCGCCGGATCATCGGGGATGCCGTCTTCAAACGGGTTGACAATCTCTATCCCTTCTTCGTCCCCAAAGGCGATTGACATGTCGGTAAGGGAATAAATGTCCCGCGCGTAGGGAACCTTTTCCAAAAGTTCCGTACCGAGGTCCCGGATCATCGCAAGGACTTCCGGGTCAAAGACATCGTCCGCCTCAACAAGGATCATTACCATGTCTTCGTTGCCGAACTTTTCTTCGTAGAGATCCGAATTACGCTTGATCTCTTCGCTGTCCTCAAACCACTCGTCTATGTCACTGGTTACGACAAGCCGGGAAAGGCCAAGGAACCCCGCTATGGTAACAACAAGGATGACAAACAGAATAGGCAGGCGGTTACGGATCTGCCAGGTCCCGAACCGGGAAAAGAAATCGTTTATTTTTTTGATTCGCATGACAAACAAGACCTCATTCTTTCAGGGAGGATCACGGGAAGGCCTGCCGCGCCACGGACCAGCCGAGACTTTCCTGCTGGATGTTGTAGAGCCTCGCGAAAAGACCGCCTTTGGCAAGCAGCTCTTCGCCGGAGCCCTCCTCGACAAGCTCGCCCCTGTCAAGCACGGCGATCTTGTCCGCGTCGATGATCGTCCGCAGCCGGTGGGCGATTACGATTACCGTCCGGCCTTTCACCAGCGCGGAAATCGCCTCCTGTATCAGGATCTCGTTTTCCGGATCCAGACTGGCCGTAGCCTCGTCCAAAAGCACAATCGGGGCGTTTTTCAACAGCGCCCTGGCGATGGAGATACGCTGCCGTTCGCCTCCCGAAAGAGTCGAGCCGTTTTCGCCGATCCGCGTGTTGTAGCCTTCCGGCATCACCCGGATAAATTCGTCGCAGCGCACCGTCTTCGCGGCGGCGTATACTTCTTCGTCGCCCGCGTCTTTCTTTCCGATACGGATGTTGTTCATCACCGTGTCGTTAAAAAGCACAACGTCCTGGAACACAAAACTCATGTAACCCAAAAGCGTTTCCGGATCGATGCCGCTGATGTTTCTGCCGCCGATGCTTATCTCGCCGCTCTTTACGTCCCAGAACCGGGCGATAAGGCGGGAAACGGTGCTCTTCCCGCTGCCGGAAGGCCCCACAAGGGCGGTAACGCCGTTCTGCGGAATGACAAGGCTTATGTTTTTTATCACCTCTTCTTCGTTGTAGGCAAAGCTGATGTTTTTAAGCTCGATGTTACAGTTTGGAAGGGAAACGTTTTCCTCGCCCGAAAGGAGTTTTTCTTCCCGGAGTTTCCGCATCCGTTCTGTCGAAAGAAGGTAAAAGAAAAATTCAGGGAGGAGGGTAAGGAGCACGAGAAAGGGGCCGTAAATTTTCGCGCTGATAAGGACAAAGACAAGGAACCGGACCGGATCAAGGGCCCCGTTCCGGAGCAGGTTGACGCCGGCGAATATGACAAGACCCATGCCGCTTTGCAGGATAATCCCCGCAACGGATATGAAACCCCCGGCGACGCCCTCAAAAACAATGGCTCTGCGCATCAGGGTTTTCATCGCGTCTTTAAGCGCGTCCCAGCGTTCTCCCGTAAGGCCGAACGCCTTAACGACTTTGATCCCTTCAAGATATTCCTGTACCTGGTTTGACACTTCAAGTTTGGCCTCAACGGTACGGCGGCCGTAGCGTTCCTGAATTCGTTTGGTGATAAAAATGATCCCGAATGAAACAGGCAAAGCGGCGAACAGGGCAATGGCCATGCGCCAGTCAAAAAAACAGAGTATTGCGGTTATCAAAACCGATGTTATCGTATCGGCGAACATCCCCGGCATAACATGGCTCATAACATGTTCAATGGAGGTACAATCGTCCATCATGTTGGTGGTAAGTTCCGAAAGATCTTTCCGGTTAAAAAAACTCAACGGGAGCCTGCGGATATGCTCGGCTACCGCGAGGCGTATCTTTTCCGCTTCGCCGTAGGCTGTCGAATAGGTCTTGCGGTATTCGTTGCGTCCAGCAAGCAGATGCAGCGCCGCGCCGGCAAGGCCCGCGCCGAACAGTTTCCATACGCGGATCGTGTCAATGTCTTTCCCGGTCATAAGGGGATCAAGGAGCGCCATGATCATCTGGATGATCATGCCGAAGGCGATGAACAGCGTCAAATTGGAAAGAACCGTGGCGAAAACTCCCCGCCTGAAATTCCGGTAGCCCTCTTCCGTCATGCTGAACAGTTTTTTTACGTTAAACATGAGTTTCCCCCTGTTTTTTTTGCCGTAACGCGGAGAGGGCCGTTTCCTTTTGGGTAAGTTTCCAGCGCGTCGCCCCCGTGTATTGTTCCCACATCCGGCTGTAGCGCCCGCCGGCATTCACGAGTTCGTCGTGGCGGCCCTGTTCGACAAGCCTGCCGCCGTCAATAACGAGTATTTTATCCGCTCCCCGTACCGTGGAAAGCCGGTGGGCGATGATGATCACGGTTTTGTCTTTTATGAGTTTTTCAAAGGCCTTTTGAATTTTCTGTTCGTTTTCCGGGTCGGCGAAGGCCGTCGCTTCGTCGAGGACAATAACCGGGGCGTTTTTGAGGATCGCCCTGGCAATGACAATCCGCTGCCGTTCTCCGCCTGAAAGGTGGATGTTCCTCGTACCGATAACCGTGTCGTAGCCATGGGGCAGTTTTTCGATAAAATCATGGCATTGGGCCGCCCGTGCGGCGGCGACGGCGTCTTCCCGGGAAGCGTTTCTGTTACCCACGAGGATGTTATCCATAATGCTCTGTTTGAACAAAAACACGTCCTGAAACACAAAGCTCACGATGTCCATAAGGTATTCGCTTGACATTTCCCTGATGTCCACGCCGCCGATTTTTACCGCCCCTTCCCCCGCGTCGTAGAACCGCGGGATGAGGTGGGCAATGGTTGACTTTCCGCTTCCCGAAGGACCCACCAGAGCGGTAACCGCCCCCTGTTCCGCGCTAAAGCTCAGCTGCGAAAGGGCGGGAATTTCCCGCTTGTTTTCACCGGTCTCGTTATACGAAAAACTTACGTTGTCAAAAACAACGGTATGGGAAGAAACCGTTTTTGGAGAAGGCGTTTCCGCAAGCGGCGGCACGTCCAGTATCCTGTCCATCCGTTCTATGCCGTCGGCGACCTGCTTTCCAAGCTGTGAAACGTACATAAGTTTGGTAAACGGCGTCGGAACGGAAACGGAAAAAAGAAGGTAAAACACCGACGCCAGGGCAAAGGCCGGATAATCGTTTACGTTTCCTGAAATCAACAAAATTACCGGAACCAGAAACAAATAGACGTGGTTTATGATCGTCATAAACAGTATCCAGGGGGTCTCGAACGAAAAAGTATAGTCCCGGACAAATTTACCGTAATTCATAATTACTTCGTGGAAGCGCCTGAATGAAAAGATCGTCTGGTTAAACGCCTTGACCACCGAAATACCCCGCACGTATTCCACCGCCGCGTTGTTCATCTCTTCCAGGGACGTTTGATATTTCTCGATAAAAATCCGGGCCTTTTTGCCCCCATAGGCAACCGCCTGCAGCAAATACCCCGCGAGAATCGGCGCCAGGCTTGCCAGCCCCATCCGCCAGTCGAAGACAAGCAGAATAACAAGGGTAATGACCGGCATGGCCGTCGAGCCGGCGATGTCGGGAAGCTGGTGAGCGATAAACGTTTCGAGTTTTTCGATGTTAACGTCGACGATCTTCCGCAGCTTGCCGGTCGAATTCCGGGTATGAAAGCCCATTGGCAGGGACGCGATATGATCGGTAAATTCCAGTTTGAGCCTGTAAATCGTCGTAAAGGCCGCCAGATGGGAACACATGAGGGCGATAAAGTAGATCAACACCGCCCCCGCCGCGCCGCCGAAAGCCATGACACCGAAACGGATCAGCGCCGTCCCGTCCAGGAGGGCGGGATCGGCAAAATGGGCGACGATTTCCCTGATAATAAAATACGCCGCGATAAACGGCGTAAAAGACAGGGCGTTGCTTACAACCGAAAGAAAACAGGACGAAACGACAAGAAACTTCCTGCGCAGGGCAAGTTCAAAAAGCCGGCTCATGCCGGTTTTACGTTTGTTCTCTTTACGCATAAAACCCTCTGCGGAGAGCCATTCCGTCAGGCCCGGCTGTCTAAAATGGTTTTTAGGGCGCTGGCGCTTCCGTTATGGGACTGTACGATGTCAATAGCCTTTTGGGCCGCCGTTTTTTTTGCTATCTTGACCATTTCGTGGGAAACCGGGTTGGTAAAAAGAACGATTAGGTCCGGATTCCCGATAAGACACTCCAGATTGGTCGCCGCCTGGGTGTAAATTTTGGCCTTACAGCCGTACTTTTTGCAAATATCCTTGTATTGACATACCATCCGGTCATGTCCGCCGATGATTACTATACTCATATTTTTTCCTTAAAACCGGCCGATTCGAGAACCGGTCTTTTTGTTAGCGTTATCTTACACAATGTTATATTTACATAACAAAATTTGTCAAGAGGCATTGACAGCTTGTGTCATTTACAGCTTGACACCGTTTTATTAGCGTAGTATAACATTTCTGTAAGTCAAAACTAACTTATCAAACGTTCTGTTAAAGAGGAGAAAACAGATGAAAAAGGTGCTTGTTGTATACTGGAGCAGTACAGGGAATACCGAAACGATGGCCAAACAGGTGGCCAAGGGGGCGGAAGACGCCGGGGCGGAAGTTACGATAAAGACGGTTTCCGAAGCGTCTTCGGATCTGGTTAAGGAAGCGGCCGCCGTCGCGTTCGGCTGCCCGGCGATGGGGGCCGAGGTCCTGGAAGAAAGCGAGATGGAGCCGTTTATCACCGGTCTTTCCCAGGCGGAGCTGGGCGGTAAGCCGACAGGGCTTTTCGGTTCCTACGACTGGGGTGACGGTCAGTGGATGCGGGATTGGGTGGAACGGATGAAAGGCCTCGGCGCCGTACTTGACGGGGAGGGTCTTATCACCCAGCTTGTTCCTTCCGCCGAAGTCCTGGAACAATGCCATGAACTGGGGAAACGTCTTGCCGGATGAGCTTTGCGCTTCAAGCCCGGACTCGCTTGCCGGATGAGCTTAAACGGATCGTCGTAAACCATCTGAGCCCGGTTCTCATGGGCTTTAAGCCGGCGGCCCTGTTTACCGTACAGGCCAAAGTCCGCGCTTCTTTGGCGGCCCTGCTGCCGCCGCGCCTGAGCCTGATGGTTTTACGGCAGGGTGAAAACGGACCACTGGTTTTTGTGTTTGACAGGGAAAAGCTTGAAAAGGCGATAGCGGCGAAAAGCGCCGGGGCCGTTCTCTCCGGCCTGGGCTACCCCGCCGGCGCGCCGGTTTTGGCCGCGTTGACTCATCTGCGAAAACAGTTTGCCCGTGACACATTCCCCCATGAAGTGGGTCTTTTCCTGGGTTATCCGGCGGAAGACGTGGTCGGTTTTGTAAAACACAGCGGCCAAAACTACAAACTATGCGGATACTGGAAAGTATACGGGGACGTGGAACGGGCAAAATTGTGTTTCAGGCAATATGACGCGTGCCGTGACCGAATGAAAGCCGGTTTTGCCGCGCTTTATGAGGGTATGGCCGGAACCGTCAGGGCAATGGTTTCCTGTTGAACAGATAACAGCTTTCATTTATACTGGAAAACATTATGGACGATTGTATTTT
>JAIROH010000040.1 GCA_031257595.1 Treponema sp.
CAGTTCCCGGTTGTGGCACCAGGGACAGCGGAGGTTGCAGCCGTAGAAAAAAATAACCGCCGAGACAAGAGCCGGATAATCGACAAAACTTGTCTTTCTAAAGACGACCTTTACCGGCAAAATACCCCCGTCAAGTCGGCACTGTAACATTTAAAGATCAAAATATTTAACCACAAACCTCACGAACAGACACGAACGGAACAGAGCCAGCAAAACAAAAGTTCGTGCCGTTCGTGTGAAATCAAACCAATCTTCCAGAAATAATCCCGAAAATCAGAATACGACAAGCCCCGTTTGTGTGGTTCGTGATTACCTTTTGACCGGGTTTATCCGGCCAGGAGGCGGCCGATGCCGTCCGGGTCCCGCGCCCTGGCAAGCTCTTCGCCGTTTTGCGACAGCAGAATCGCCGTGGGCGTCGACATGACGCTCCGGCGTACCGCTTCGGCAAGGCCTTCGTCGGTGTCGGCGTCAACCAGGTCCACGGGGAGGCCGAGTTTTCCCGCGGCGGCCTTCGCCGGAGGGCAGGCCGGGCATGCGGGCCTGACAAAAAGCAGAACCCTGGCGGATTCGGCGTTTTCCGCGACAGGGCTTTTCGTGTCCGGCTTTGCCTGCGGGGCAGGTTCCCGCGAAAGACCGCCGTCCGGGGCCTTTCGCGAAACCTGCCGGGGCGCGCAGCAGGAGGGGTTAAACATAAGCCGTTCGCCGTATTCTTCCCGCTTGCCCCTGTTCCAGTTTCGTACCGAACGGTAGTAACCGACGATACGGCTGTACACTTCCGCGGGCGTCCCTGTCGCCTGGGACAAGGCCTCCCTCGCCGCGGCCAGTTCTTTTTCAATTACCTCAAGGTTTCTCATATATGCTCCTTAATTGTATATGATTTTTTTCTTCATCCCGCGGCCAGAGCCGCTTCCCGTTCCTTTTCAAGCGCGGCGATCTTTCCCGCGAGGCGCTGTTCTTCTTCCTCTTTGCAGACGGGGCAAAAAAAATGTTCCCCTCTAAGGTAGCCGTGAACGGGACATACCGAAAAGGTCGGGGAAATCGTAAAATAGGGAATACGGTAATTATGGGCGATGGTTTTTACCAGGTCCCTGCATACCCGCCAGTCTTCGATGGCTTCGCCGAGGAACGCGTGGAAAACCGTGCCGCCGGTGTAGGCCGTCTGGAGGCTTTCCTGGAGATCCAGCGCGTCAAAGATGTCTTCGGTCTGCATGACGGGAAGCTGGGTCGAGTTGGTATAGTACGGCTCGGAGGTTCCGGCGGCGATGATATTGGGGTACCGCTGCTTGTCGTGTTTCGCAAGACGGTAGCTCGTCGATTCCGCCGGCGTCGCCTCAAGGTTAAAAAGTTCGCCGGTTTCTTCCTGAAAATCGGCGAGCTTTTGCCGCATAAACCCAAGTACGGAAAGGGCGAAGTCCCGGCCTTCCGGATGGGCGATCGTCGCGTTCCGTCCAAGAAAATTGCCGACACATTCGTTCATTCCGACAAGCCCGATGGTGTTAAAATGGTTATCCATCGTGCGCAGGTAACGTTTTGTGTAGGGAAAGAAACCCGATTCAAGGAGGTTTGTTACAATCTTGCGCTTGGTTTTAAGGCTTTCCTTGGCGAGGATCATCAGATGTTCCAGGCGGCGGAAAAAATCCTCCCGGTTTTTCGCGAGGTAGCCGATTCGGGGAAGGTTGATCGTAACAACGCCGATGGATCCGGTAAGCTCGTCGGAACCGAAAAGGCCTCCGCCGCGTTTGCGGAGTTCCCGCTTGTCAAGCTGGAGCCGGCAGCACATGGAGCGCACGTCCTGGGGGTCAAGGTCGGAATTGACAAAGTTCTGAAAATAAGGAGTTCCGTAGCGGCTTGTCATCTCGAAAAGAAGAGCCGTGTTTTCGCTTTCCCAGTCGAAGTCCGCGGTAATGTTGTAGGTGGGGATGGGGTACTGGAACCCCCGGCCGTCGGCGTCTCCGTCCAGCATAAGCTCGATAAAGGCGCGGTTTACCCTGTCCATTTCCGGCTTACAGTCGCCGTAGCTAAAATCCGTTTCTTTGCCGCCCACAACGGCTTTTTTGTCTTTAAGGTCGGCCGGGCATGTCCAGTCCAGCGTGATGTTGGTAAACGGCGCCTGGCTTCCCCATCGGCTCGGAGTATTCACCCCGAAAACAAAGCTCTGGAGGCATTGTTTGATATCCTTGTCGGAAAGATCGTCCTCTTTGACAAACGGGGCGATATAGGTATCGAATGATGAAAAAGCCTGCGCGCCGGCCCACTCGTTCTGGAGGCAGCCCAAAAAATTAACCGCCTGCTGCATCAGCGTGGAAAGGTGCTTTGCCGGCTTGCTGGTTATTTTGTCGGGTACGCCGCCCAGGCCCTCGGCGATAAGCTGGCGGAGGGACCATCCGGCGCAGTAACCCGAAAACATCGAAAGGTCGTGGATGTGGAAGTCGGCGTTTCTGTGGGCTTCGGCGATTTCCTGGGAATAGATGTTTTTAAGCCAGTAGTTGGCGGTAATGCTCCCGGAATTATGGAGGATAAGCCCCCCCAGCGAATAGTTGACGTTGGCGTTTTCATTGACCCGCCAGTCGGACTGTTTAAGGTAGCCGTTCATCGTCGAGTCTATGTCCAGCATGAGGGCCCTGGCGTCCCTCATCGCCTCGTGCTTTGCCCGGTACAGTATATAGGCTTTGGCGACGGCGGTGTGTTTTCCTTCGATAAGGGAGGTTTCGACAAGGTCCTGAATCTCTTCGATTGCCGGTATGGAATTCGGGTGACGGCCTTTCATCATTCCCTGTATAAGCTCTTCCACCCTGCCGGTGAGGGTTTCTATGGTTTCGGAAAAATCCCGATCTTCTCCGTTAACGGCGGCAAAGGCCCTGGAAATGGCGTTCCATATTTTTAGCCTGTTGTAACCTTCGATTTCACCTGAACGCTTTACAACGCTGTGAATCATGCTTCCTCCAGTTTTTGTATCTCATGGACAAATTCATCCAAATTTTCAAAATGCCTGTACACCGACGCAAAACGTATGTAGGCTACCTTGTCGATGACGCCGAGTTTTTCCAGCACCAGGTCGCCGAGGGCCGTGGAGCTTATCTCGTGGTTCATTTTTCCCAGCATCGCGGCCTGATCTTCCACATCGTTCACAAGGCTTTCTATCCGCATCTGCGAAAAAGGCCGTTTTTCAAGGGCGCGCGTTACGCCTTTTTCTATCTTTGCCCGGTCAAACGGCTCCCGTCTTCCGTCCTTCTTAACCACCATAAACTGCTTGTCTTCAATGCGCTCGTAGCTGGTAAAACGGTAACCGCAGCCGTTACATTCCCTGCGCCGCCTGATCGCTTCGCCGTTAGCCAGAGTCCTCGATTCGACTACCTTGTCGTCTATGCTTCCGCAGTGGGGACAGCGCACAATAACCTCAAGGGGACCTCAAAAAACCGAAGTTTTCGGAAGTTCCAAAACGATAAATTTGGAGCCGGCTTTAAGACCTACGTTCACCCCGTAAAAAACCTGGCACTGGGCTACCTGTAGCGCCGTATATCTAGTGTTTTTTCGCTCTTTGTCGATATTATCACACTATACCTTGGGCATCAAGTAGTTTATCGGCATATTTTGAAAAAAAAGCGAATTTTTCGGTAGGGAGACCGCGCCTAAACAGGCAAAAGCCCTCACAATGAGCTTTCTCGGGGCAGGCCCCCTATTTCAAATTTAAGCCCGCGATGTAGGCGTCCAGAGCCGCCTGCGCCGTTTGGACCAGCTTTTCGGTGGC
>JAIROH010000084.1 GCA_031257595.1 Treponema sp.
GGCCTTGACCTGTCCGAACACAAGGCGGAAGCCTATGCCGGCTTCCAGATCTTCAGCAACATGTAGGAGGAGTGAAAAATGAAACTGGTAATCGCTTATATCCAGCCCCATGCGCTGAATGAAGTAAAACAAGCCCTCTATGATGCGGAGGTTTACAAAATATCGATCACCAACGCGATGGGCTGCGGTCAGCAAAAGGGCTATACCGAACAGTTCCGGGGCGTTGAAATAGAGGTGAATCTTCTCAAGAAGGTCCGCATTGAGATTGCCGTGAACGACAATTTTGTAAAGCCCACGATCGACGCGATCATCAAGGGGGCGCGGACTCCGGACATCGGCGACGGGAAGATCTTTGTTCTTCCGATCGAGGAATGTATACGAATCAGAACCGGCGAGACCGGTTCTATCGCCATAGGATAAGCCAGCCCCAAAACCCGGGAGAGTTTTTCCGCGGGCTTCGAAAGGATCCTCCATAGCCGCTGGGGGAATGTAAAAAGGAGGTGAAGCCGGCCTTTCGTATAACGGAAGGCCGGCTTTTTGTTTTAACAGGCAAGCCAATTCTGAAAACTGAAGTTTTTGGAAAAGCCCAATTGCCGGCAAATGGCCCTTACTCGTCTTTTGTCTTCAATACCGCGAGGAACGCGCTTTGGGGAAGCTCCACGTCGCCGACCATGCGCATCCGCTTTTTCCCTTCTTTCTGTTTTTCCAGAAGCTTGCGTTTGCGGGTAATGTCGCCGCCGTAACATTTGGCAAGCACGTCCTTGCGCAGCGGGTTTACCGTTTCCCGCGCGATAATCTGGCTGCCGATGGCGCCCTGTATCGGTATCTTGAACTGCTGCCGGGGTATCTCGTCCCGAAGCCGTTCACAGACCATCCGCGCCCTGTCGTAGGCCCGGCCCCGGAACACCAGCTGGGAAAGCGCGTCAACCTGTTTGCCGTTAAGCAGAATGTCAAGCTTTGCCAGCTCGGTACTTTTATAACCGGTAATGTCGTAGTCAAACGAAGCGTAACCCCGGCTGGTACTTTTAAGGCGGTCGTAAAAATCAAACAGCACCTCGGCCAGCGGCATGTCGTACACAAGCTCCACCCGCTTTTCGTCAAGGTAACTCATATTGGTCTGAACGCCCCGTTTTTCCATACACAGGTTCATGATGTTTCCCAGGTATTCCGAAGGGGTGATAATCTCCGCCCGGATATAAGGCTCCTCGGCGCCGTCAACGAGGCCCTCGTCGGGGTACTCCATCGGATTATCCACAAAAAGATCCTCTCCGTTCCGCAGGCGCACCCTGTACTTTACCGACGGGGCGGTAAAAATAACCGACTGGTCGAATTCCCGTTCAAGCCGTTCCTGTATCACTTCGAGGTGAAGAAGACCAAGAAAGCCGCAGCGGAACCCAAAGCCAAGGGCGGCCGACGAATCTTTTTCGTAAATCAACGAAGCGTCGTTGAGTTTAAGTTTTTCAAGGCTCGTTTTAAGTTCTTCGTAATCGTTTGAGTCCACGGGATATATCGAGGAAAACACCACCGGCTTGACTTCCCGGAAACCCGGCAGGGCTTCGGCGCAGGGGGCGTCCGCCGTACCCGGAGCGCCCGCGCCGGTTACCGTGTCCCCTACCCGCACGTCGCCGACCGTTTTGATACCGGCCACAATATACCCGACGCTTCCCGCGGCAAGCTCTCCGGTTTCCGAAAGGCCAAGCTTGAAAACTCCGGCGCTTTCCACCTCGTATTCACTCCCCGACGACATAAAGCGTATCTTCATCCCTTTTCGTATGCCGCCGTCAAATACCCTAAGGTGTACGATAACTCCCCGGTAGGGATCGTAGTGGCAGTCAAAGATCAGCGCCCGCAGCGGAGAGGCGGGATCGCCCGAAGGCGGAGGGATACGGCTTACGACAGCCTCAAAAAGCTCGTCCACGCCGGTACCCCGGCGGGCCGAAACCAGCAAGGCTTCTTCGGAATCAAGTCCCAGATCTTTTTCGATCTGGGCTTTGGTTCCGGGAATGTCGGCGGCGGCCATGTCGATCTTGTTTATTACGGGGATAATCTCAAGGTCGTGTTCCATGGCCAGGTACATGTTGGAAAGGGTCTGGGCCTGTACCCCCTGGGTGGCGTCCACAAGCAGCAGCGCCCCCTCGCAGGAACTTATCGCCCTGGAAACCTCGTAGTTAAAGTCCACATGACCGGGCGTATCGACAAGGTTCAGCCGGTATTCTTTTCCGTCCGCCGCCGTCCAGGGAATCGTCACCGCCTGGCTTTTGATCGTAATGCCCCGTTCCCGTTCAATGTCCATATTGTCGAGAATCTGATCCTGGAAGTTACGATCGTCAACAAGATGCCCCTTCTGGATAAGCCTGTCTGCCAGGGTCGACTTGCCGTGATCGATATGGGCGATAATGCAAAAGTTACGGATGAGGGACGAATCTGTCATGGCTCAAGTATAGAGAAAAGGCGGGGAAATGGCTACTTTGGTCTGAAGGCGACAATTCTCAAGGGTGAAAAAAGTCCTTGGGTTAGATTTTTCATGAGGCAACGCGCGACCTTGAATTTCCTTCCATTGCATGATAGCCTTGGATCGTGAAAGCGGCGATCATTTTTGGCTCCACATCCGACAAAGCGATCATGGAAAAAGCCGCCGGGGTGCTTCGGGACT
>JAIROH010000121.1 GCA_031257595.1 Treponema sp.
AACAAACGGTTACAGGTTTGATGAATAGTGCAATATGCGCTTTTCATCAGCCTCCTCCCCGCTCAATTCCTTTACAACAATACCTTTGCTTAGCACGATGAACCTGTCGCAAACGCCCAACAATTCAGGAAGTTCCGATGAGATCATCACGACGGCCATGCCCTGAGCCGCCAAATCACCGATCATCCGGTAAATTTCCGCCTTGGTTCCGACATCGATTCCCCGGGTCGGTTCGTCAAGAAACAGTATTTTCATATTTGTAAGCAGCCATTTGGCTATCAGAACTTTCTGTTGGTTGCCGCCGGAAAGATTCATGATTCCCGTATTAATGCCCGGCGCCTTGATCCTGAGCTGATTGAACATGCCGCCGGATTTTGATTTTTCTCTTTTCGTTTTAATAAAAAACCATTTGCTGATCATATCAAGTATGGTCAGCACCATATTTTCACGAATGTTGAGACAGGGTATATAACCATCGGTCTTTCTGTCTTCCGTCAGGAAACCCATCCCGAGTTTTTTGGCATCCGAGGGGCTTTTTATGTTTACCTTTTTTTCGTTAACATAGACAGTTCCGGACAACATCGGCCTTCCCCCGAATACGGCCATCAAAAGCTCGCTTCTTCCCGACCCGACCAGTCCGGCCAGCCCCAGAACTTCACCGCTCCGCAGGCAAAAACTTACATCCTCTATAATGTTCTTGCCATAAGCAAAGGGGTGTTCGACCTTGATGTGTTCTACCCTCAGTACTTCGCTGCCGATTTGTTTTGGGATTCTGGGGTAGGCAGCTTCAAGGCGTCTGCCGACAATATCTTCAATAATTTTCCCGGAATCGAAAGCGTCACGCTCGTATTCGGAAATAAACTTGCCATCCCGTAAAATTACGGCGCGATCGCACAGCTTAAGTATTTCGTCCAGCTTGTGGGAAATGTAAAGGCAGGAAATGCCGCGTTCCTTCAGGCTTCCGATGATTGATATTAGGGAAGCTGTTTCCTGTTCCGTCAGGCACGATGTGGGCTCATCAAGGATCAAAATCTTAGGTCTTTTGACAAGCGCCCTTGCTATACAGATCAACTGCTGCATACTTGCGTTGAGATACCGGACATGCATGGTAACATCAATGCCGGTAATCCCCAGCCGTTCAAGTTCTGATACCGCTATTTCGCGCGCCTTTCTCCAGTCGATAATGTTTGCGCTGTTTTTCGGAATATGGCCTATAAGAACATTTTCCGCTATGCTCAGATCGAGCATAAGGTTTTTTTCCTGGTAGATCATTCCGATCCCGGCTTTTTCAGCGTCACCATTGTTGTGGAAAACCAGCGGTTCGCCGTCTGAACTTACGATTTCGCCCGTGTATGAGCCGTGGGGGTAACTGCCGCTGAGAATCTTCATCAGCGTACTTTTTCCCGCGCCGTTTTCCCCGAGTACGGCAAGGATTTCCTGACGGCGAAGATCAAAACTCACGTTGTCCAAAGCTACGGTGCCGGGGAATTTTTTCGTGATGTTTCTTATGCCAAGCTCATATCTTTCCATAGGCTGTAAAATCCCCGTGAAAACCGAAACAAACCGGTCTATACGCCGCTCCGCAGCAGAGTCGTTCTCCTGTACTGGTCCATTATTACAGCCAGAAGGAGGATGGTGCCGACGGCTACGTTTTGCCAGTACACATCTATTTTCATAACCGTCAGGGAGTTTCCCATAATCTGCATAAACAAGGCCCCAAGGGCGGATCCCGCAACGGAACCGATGCCGCCGAAAGTACTGGTGCCGCCTATTACGGCGGCGGCAATCACGGTCAATTCGTAACCTGTCCCGGCAGTGGCCTGTCCCGAACCGAGCCGCGAAGCCATCAGTACCCCGGTCAATCCCGCCAGAGCCCCGGTGATTATGTAAACCGAATAGTACACTTTGTGTATATTAACGCCGGAAATACGGGCGGCTTCGGCATTGCCTCCTACCGCGTAGACGTTACGGCCAAAGGTTGTGTATTTCATCGCAACAAAGGCAATCAGTGAAAGTACCAGGGCTATTATTACAATGTTGGGTATTTTCCAGATCAGATTCTGCTGTTCAATGTTCTGGAATGCCTGCGGCAGCGGGAAAATGGGGACGCCCTTTGTAAGACCAATGCAGAAACCGCGTGCGACATACTGCGTCCCAAGGGTAACCATCAAAGGAGGAATGCCTATTTTAACGACCACAACCGCGTTGAAAACTCCAACCAGGGCGCCGGACATAATGCCGATGAGAATGCAGAGGAATACGGGCAGACCCGCGTCCAGGGCCATTGCGCAGGTGACGCCTCCGAGGGCCAGTACCGAACCGACCGAAAGGTCCAGCCCGCCGGCAATAAGTACCAGCGTCATACCGGCTGTTGTTATTAGCGTAAAGCCCGATGCCCTAAGGACGTTGAGAATATTCGCCTGAGAGAGAAATACCTTGTTCCTGGTTGCTACAATGATTATAAACAGTACGGTCAGAACAAGAACGCCGCTTTCCTGCATAATGAAGAAGCGTTTTAAGGCTCTTTTTATTCGCTGCATACCACCGCCTTTTAACCGCCTTATACCGGGCCGGTTTTCCCCAACTTCTTACACTCTCCGTAATAAGTTGGTTTAACAATACACCCGGTCCCTGTACCTGTCAAGCGTTTTTTTTGAAAAATCAACCATGAAGGAGCCGTTGGATCCACGGACTTGCGGGCAGATCCGCCTCTCCTAAAATACGTCGAATCCGTAATCAACCACTGGACAAAGCCCCGCGAAAAAATTTACAATCGTGTATGGAAGCCCGCAATATCTTTCGGAACATTTCCCCCCTGGATCACCGGTATTCGATTTCCGAGCAGGCGGTCTTTGACGCGCTTGTGCCCTGGCTTTCCGAGGAGGCGTCGATTGCCGCCTGTGTAAAGGCGGAATTAGCCCTCGTCGCGGCGCACCTTTCCCTGCGCGGCGCCCTGACGCCGGAACTGCGTAAGACGCTGGACGAGGCGGCCGCCGGAATTGACCCGGCCGATGTTTACGCGGAGGAGGAAAAGACCCGTCACAATATCCGCGCCCTGGTGAACGTGCTGAAAACCAGGGTTCCCCCCGATCTTGCGCCCCTGGTACACCTGGGCGCCACAAGCGTTGACATTCTGGATACAAGCCTGGCCTACAGGGTAAGGGGTGCGGTGCGGGACGTAGTACTGCCCCTGCTTTACCGGCTCGAAATTCTGCTCTGCGATTTTGCCGAAAGGGAGGCGGAGACTCCCCAGGTGGGGCGCACGCACGGCCAGCACGCTGTCCCTATTACCGCGGGCTTTGCTATGGCGGAATACGTGTCGCGGCTTGGGAAATCGATCCTGGAAATCGACCGCCTTTCATTAACGCTCAGGGGAAAGCTGTCCGGGGCCGTGGGCGCCTACAACGCCACAAGCATGATAGTCCGGGACCCCGAGGAACTGGAACGCCGCTACCTCCGCGAGCTTGGGCTTGAACCTTCGGAGTACTCGACCCAGCTTGTGGAGCCCGAGTACCTGCTCAGGCTGCTTCTGGAGATGAACACGGCCTTTGGGA
>JAIROH010000189.1 GCA_031257595.1 Treponema sp.
ATCGAGGCCCGTATAGCCCCAGAAAGGGAACCGGAATCGAGCAGTACCTCTCTGCCCAAAACGAGGTCGACGGCGTTACATACAAAAGGTATCGGACAATCTTCAATACGTTTGTCCCCGACAAAACTTTTAATCAGACCCAGGGCCTTGTCGCCGGGATCGATTCCCGGTTTGACGGCAAAGTTTCCAATAAACTGCCCGGTAAGGAGGAACTTTCCAAAGGGGCCGTTGATCTTGAATCCGGGTGTTATTTTACATGAAGGATGGCAAAAAGAGAAAAGCGCCTAACAATCATTTAAGTCTTTATAATATAAAGAAATAGAGGCCCCTCTTCTAAAAATTCTCATGTACATCAAAAACCATTAAAATAGCCCAAAAACCCTTAAAAAAGGCCGTTTTTGAGGGTTTTTGTTACCGATCTTGTTCCGGTGAAAAAATTCTCCCTAAAATATCTGTTTTTGGCCTCAACAGCCGCCATTTTTCATGTATTTTACGCCCGCCGAAAGCCTTTATGATTACTCGTCGCAGGGGTGTTAAAAAACATAAAAACCATTAGGTGGTGTTAAACAGCTGTACTGCTTCCGATACACCCGTCGTTGCCGGCTGTATCACAACGCCCTTTATCCCCAGCCTTTTGGCCATGGCGCTGATTTCACCGCCAATCCCATACTTTCCCGCGCGCTCAATCATCCCCTCCGTCATCGTCCACCAGCTTTCTTTCTCTACCGGATTCCCCCCAAACCCCTTCATTGGTTTGAACTGTCCCCGGAGGCTTTCCATCGCGGGATTTTCCACCTGTACGCCGTGGCTTATCTGGCTCTGATACACCGCCTGAATCCCCGTCCGGCACTGATAGTGGTACGGCGGGAAACCAAAGGTTTTCCAAAACGGGTGATCCGAGGCCATGACCAAATCGCTCTTCCCTTCCCGGATGAGCCCCCGGCACATATCGGAGGTTCGGCTGTCGTCAATAATGAGAAGCCGCCACGCCGGGGGCGGATTGTTTTGAAACTGCATGAGCTTACCGGCCACATGCGCGGTCTGGGTATTGGTCCGAAACACATTTTCCCAGTAACCGGGGCGGAGTTGCATAGCGTCATCCTGCACAAGGGTTTGTATGGCCTGCCATTGCTTGTAGGTTTCCGCCGTCCCGTTCCCGGTTTCCAGGGCCTTTGTAAGGACCTGCCGGGCGGCGTCGATATAGTCAAGCTGTGCCAGGCGCGCGACGGTAAAGGCCCGGAACCGGAGTTTCGGCTCCAGCGCGTTCCATTCCGCTTTGGTAACCGGGACGCGGCTTTTCATAAAGGCCACGGCTTCTTCAAAGGAAAGCGCCGGTATCTCCGTATCAGCCATAGTCAGCTTGTTCCGTGCGTGATCCATGCCCAGTAAAAGGGCGGCCGCAATAAGTGTTTCCGTTTCCCGCACGAGAGCAGGATCAAGTTCCGGGAGGCAGGGTGTTTCAAGCTGCTTTTTGGACGGAGGTGTTTCCGTACCGGAAAGGGTTTTCAGGTACGCCGAGAGGGTTTGGGCGATACTGCCACGGATCCGTTTACGGGCGGCGGCATCAAGGCTGTCCAGTTCCTCAAGCCGCGCCCGTTCCTCCGCTACATAATCCGTATTGCCGGCCGCGGTTTTTTTGCCGGGGCTTTTTTTTTACCATCCGCGTCCGACAGGGCAAAGCCGGCCGGTTCCTGTTTGATAAAAGCATCCTCCTCGTCGCGGGGCCGGGGTAAGCCGTAGCGGTCATAGAGGGCGTCTTTAGAAATCGCCACGCCGTGTTCAACGGCGCTCATCACCTGGTCAAAGGCGGCCCGCCGCCCGGCGTCCACCTCCGCCGCGGGGGGCGTGATGTTGGTATAGCCGTTCAGCTCCACCGCCCAGGTGATGATTTTCTGGACCAGGGCCTGCCCCTCCATGGCGATACCCTTGGCATCCTCGTAGAAAAGGTCCGCCTGGACCTCGCCGAGGGCCAGGCTGCCGCCTTCGGTCTTGCTGGTGGCAATGGTCTGCCCGGTGAGGCCGTAACTGATCTGAGTGTCGCAGGCGTCCACCAGGGAAGCGAAATCGGCCAGGTCTCCGCTCATTCCCAGTTCGTGGATGGTGTCCACATTCCCCACCGCCGCGGCGGAACCGGAGGAGATGGTCATAAGCTGTGCGGCAACAGCGTTGGCCCGTAGCCGAACGGTACTTTCGTCCCCCTCGGCCTGAAAAACGGCGAGAATGGTTTTTACGGAAAACTTTTCCGTCGCCTGGAGCCAGAACTCGTAGCCGGCGCGCTTGAACATCCAGGGCCAATAGACGCAGCGTAACACGCTGGTTCCGTAGGGATTCTCGTCGTCGGTGTCGTGGTGATATTCCAGCCACTTGTAGGGTTCGTTCAGTGGCCGGCGCAATCCCTGTTCGTTAAGGTAGAGCGTCCAGTCCCGGCCAAAAGTAAAACGTTCCGGTTTCCGGGTGATAATGTTGTCGGGGATGTAAAGGCCGTTCTCGATGCGCCAGACCAGTTCCGAAACGGAAAAGCCGTAATCCAGGCCGGAGTAGACCCGTTTGAGTTTCTGGTAGAGCTTGGGCCAGAGGTCGAAGCCCTGTACCAGTTGAAAAACGTTATCAGGGCAGCCCTCCGGCTGGGTGATGTTGATAGGGAAATTGAGGGCCGCGGTTTTCAGCTTGTTGAGCAGGGACTTGATCCGGGGATCGGTCCGCATCTGGCGGTAGGTGTCGTAAGAGGAGAAGGTACCCGGAACGATGTCGTCGGGATTCGGCATATAGTTGAGGAACGAACCCAGAACGCTGTCGGTTATCACCTGGGTTGTTAAGGTTTTAGTGTCCGGCTTTTTCATCAAAGTCCTCCTATTGGTTTACCCTGAAAAATTTCCGCGCAAAGCCCGGGGGAGTAATAGCCCGCAATGCCGCCCGATCCAGTTTTAAATGTGCGTATTCCGGCGGGCAGTTTATCTTTGACCAGTCGCGGGCGTTGTAGCGTTTTTTCGGACTTATATAAATCAAATCCGGGGGGCGTTTTTTTACATCGGGAACCGGTTCGTTAAAATAACCCCAAACGTCCGTTCTTTTTATTTTGCTTTCACCAAATTGCCATTGTTCGAAGGTGTAGTGTGGCCGGCCCAAAAACTGACGCAGAAAGCCCACCGGATTTTCCAGCGCCCAAAATTCCAGGATGCCCTGAAGCCTGCATTGCCAGATTATATGAAGGCAAGCCTTGACAACTTTCATTGCATCTTCAAAATTCCTGGGACGCGCATTTTTTGCCAGACTAAATTCCGTACAGGGCGGCGTAGCGAGAATTCCGTAAACATTTTTGGGCGGGATGTAGTTTAGCACATCGTGTTCAGGCAGGGTGATAAGACGGACATCGTAACCGGCTTCCCGGTATGGTTTAGACCATGATCCGGTACCGCCGCACAGGTCAAGAATTATTTTCCGTTCCACCCCTACCACCTCCTGACCATGCCGATTAATATTGAAAGTCAGTAAAATGGACAATCGTCATCTCACCGTCAGGGTAATCCCCAAACCAGTCCATGAACCATATAAGCCCCCTAAATCCGTCATTGTAACTGAGGCTACACATAGATATTGGATCATCTAAGCCATGATCCTTATAGAAATGTCCCGCCTTTTTATGCCACACCTTTTGAACGCAAAAAATATGCCTTATACAAAAAACCTTCTGGCTGCTTCGGTATGGTTTTCCCTCCCATACAAAAAGCTTTATGTCCCGGCCTTCAAAGTTTTTCCAGTAGGCAAAATTCTGCCGTAAAGTATGAATTTTACCGGACACCAAATCTGTTCCTGCCTCATTTACAAAGCGGCCATTAAAAGACATACGCATCCCTACCACCTCCTGACCATGCCGATTATTTTCTGCGCCGCTGTTGCCGCGGTACTTTTGGCTGATGCTACCACGGAAACCCCGCTCCCGGAGGGGATGACCTGTATTGCCAGGTACAGGCCGTCGCACTGATCGTCGAACTTCCATTTGGGGAAGTTGGTGATCTCGTCAATCATGTCTTCCGCCCCGGATTC
>JAIROH010000233.1 GCA_031257595.1 Treponema sp.
AAGGGAGGCGCAATAGAGAATAACCGCCGCCCAGATAAAGCCGAAGGCCCAGAAATTTCTTAACGGAAAGGATTCTCCAAACGCGAAGATACTGAGAAAAAAAAGTATCGTCGGATTGATAAACTGAAGGAAACCGACTGTTGAAAGGGGAAGGAGTTTTGCTCCCCTGGCAAAAGCCAGAAGGGGTATCGCGGTAACGATCCCGGCGGATGCCAGAAGAGCCCATTGGACGGGGGAGAAAGCGAGAATGTTTGAAAATTCAGACGGCGGAAAAAGAAGCAGCGCAAGCCCGATGGGTAATGCCGCCAGGGTTTCCGCCCCCAGCGCTTCAAGCACGGCAGCGCTGTTTTTCTTTTTTAAGAGCCCGTAAAGGCCGAAACTTACCGCCAAAAGCAGGGCTATCCAGGGAAAAATCCCCGAAAAAACCGTAAGAAGCGTTACGCCTATGGCGGCCATTCCAAAGGCGGCCCATTGGAGGATGTTAAGTTTTTCTTTAAGAAAAACAAGTCCGAGGAGTATCGCTACAAGGGGATTGATGTAATAACCGAGGGACGCGTCAATCGTATGGCCCGTGTTGACCGCCCAAATATAAAGCCCCCAATTAAAGGAAACGACAAGCCCGGCGCAAATAGTGTAAAACCGGTTTCCTTTTCTGGTTATAAGCCTTACCCATGTCCTGTTTCCGGTAATTCCCAATACTATGGCGGTAAAAACAAGGGCAAAGTTTATTCTGCAGCCAAGAATCTGCAGGGGGCCGGCAAAATCGAGAATATGCCAGTAAACCGGCAGTATCCCCCAAAGTATGTAGGCAAAAACCGCAAAAAGTACGCCCTTTGTAAATCCGCTCATGAGCAGAGGATAAACGGAAAATAATAAAAAGGAAAGCGCGCCGTGGACAAAAGAAGCATAAAAGTGTACTCTATAGTAGAGGAAAGGCGGCTTTCCCGGAAACTGAAGTTTTGGGAAAGCCTCTATGGTTTTAAAATTTGATATTTTGAAACCGCTCTGTTCCCATATTTTTTTTGGAGGCTTTGTGGCAAAAGAAGAAGCAATTGAGGTAGAAGGGATAGTCAAAGAAGCGCTGCCCAACACCATGTTCAGGATAGAGCTGGACAACCAAAACGGACACCTTATTCTTGCCCACCTTTCCGGCAAGATGCGCAAGCATTACATTCGTATTGTTCCCGGCGACAGGGTGCGTATCGCCCTTTCTCCCTACGATTTAAGCCGGGGCCGTATCATTTACCGCGAGAGGTGATTCGCAAGCGGAGCCGATCGGCTCCAGCCAAGTCATTTTTCCTTTAACAGAACCCAGGTAGATCCGGCGCCGCCCTGCGGAGCGCCGCTGTAGCCGCTTTCACCGGCGAATGGACAGTGTTCTATAAAATCCCTTACCGTATTTTTTAGAATGCCCGGACTCTCATTACCGGCGGAACCCGGATTATAGCTTACAGCGTGGTTTCCCTTGCCGTGGATAACCAGTAATTTTTCAAATTTATGTTCCCTGGCGTTTTCGAAAAAACGGACAAGGGCTTCCCATGCCTCTTCCCGGTTTAGGCCGTGAAGATCAATAGTTCCGTCAGGACGCTTTCTAAGCAAGCGTCTTCTTCTTTCTGAGGAAGATTCAAACTCAAGTTCTTGATCTTTGCCGTATATCGTTGGAACCGGGGTCAGACGCTCCCACTGGTCAAGAATTTTCCCAAAATCCATACAAAGTAAACATTGAACCGGTGGGACAAGTTACAGTGAACCGTTTGAATGGGCGGACGGCGACAGAATGGGCGGGCGGTGATTGACTAAGACGGCTTTTCTCTGGAAAATCGCCCTATGGATCCGCTTGCAGAAGAGCTTAACGCTGTTTTGGACGAAACCGTCGCCGGAAGAATGTTGTCCGGCCTTGGACGCCGCCTCTTTTTCCCGCGGGGGATTATCTCCCAGTCCGCCGAGGCAAAGAAGACGGCGCGAATAAACGCCACCATAGGAATGGCCTACGAAAAAAACAGACCGTTGATTCTTTCCGCGATAGCCGGGCGGCTTCCGGATCTGAAACCGGAAGAATCCGTGGTTTACGCGCCCACGGCGGGAATTGAAGATCTTCGCCTGGCCTGGAAAAAAGACATGCTGTTAAAAAATCCTTCCCTAAAAGGGAAGGTTTTTTCCGTTCCGGCCGTGGTTCCGGGCATTACCGCGGGAATTTCCTGTGCCGCCGGCCTTTTTCTGGATCAGGGCCAGGTAATAATAGCCAGCGATCCCCGTTGGGATAATTATGATCTTATTTTTCACGAACGGTTTAACGGGACAGTAAAACCCGTTTCCTTTTTTTCGGACTCGGGCAAAGCCGCGGGACTGAATATTTCCGCCCTGAAAAAAGCCCTGCGGGAAGAAGCCAAAACCGGCTCGGTAAGGCTTATCCTTAATTTTCCCAACAATCCGTCCGGGTATACTCCCTCTAAAGCGGAGGCGGATTCAATTGTGGGCCTGATCGAGGAGACCGCCAGGGGGGGCGCCGATGTGCTGGTTCTCTGTGACGACGCGTATTTCGGCCTGTTTTATGAAGAAGGAACAATACAGGAGTCGCTTTTCGGAATCCTTTCGGGGCTGCATAAAAGGGTTTTGGCGGTAAAAATCGACGGGCCGACCAAAGAAGACTATGTGTGGGGCTTTAGGGTCGCCTTTCTTACCTTTGGTTCGGCCGGGCTTTTTGAAAACCATTATGAGGCCCTGGTAAAAAAGCTTATGGGGTCAATACGGTCTTCGGTATCCTGCTCCAATACGCCGGCTCAGTATTTGACGCTGAAAGCAATGAACGATGTCAAAACAAAAAAGGAAAAGGAACACTGTTTTAAGCTGCTCCAAAGCCGTTACCGGGCGGTACGGCGTTTTATCACGGAAAATCACAGTCCCGCGGGCTTTGAGGCGCTGCCTTTTAATTCAGGCTATTTTATGAGTTTCCGCTGTACCCGTTTTGGCGCGGAAAACCTCAGGCAAAAATTGCTTGAAAAGGGCATTGGAACCATAGCTTTGGGAGACATTTATCTTCGGGTAACCTTTGCCGCTGTGGACGAGGCGGAAATTCCCGATCTGTACGGTACGATTTACCAGACCGCCGCCGAAATGTAGTCAACCCCCGACCAAAAGACGCCCTATATTGGTCAGTTCGGGCATCTGGACATAAAGGGGAACATGGCCTTTGGAATCCGCCTTGTCCGCTTCTACCAGTTTGATAAAAAGCTCGTTTACAAGGTCGGCAAACACCTGAAGGTTTGAGGCGAAATTGTTTACCGCCATGTCCCTGAGTACCCTGTCCTGGCTGGAGGCGTCGCCCCGGCCTATTCGGTTGCGCAGGCCGGGGATCAGTTCCCGGCGTACCACGGCCACGAAATGGGCCGCCGCCACAATTTGCCGGTACAGTTCGTCCAGGTGGATTCCCTGGTTTGCGCGTTCGGTAAGGTCCTCAATTAAATCCCACGACTGGTTGTCAAACGGGAGCTGAAGCAATACAGGCCTGATAAAACGGTTTGAGATATTCGTCCGATAATGCTCACCTATTCTTTCCGTGAGCCTTGTAATGGAAGCGTCCTGAATTTGCATCTCTTTTATATTATCCCGATTCGGCTGTGTTTTGCAAGCGCAATATACGCGGCGGATAAAAACCTTATCTATTTTGCTGTTATTCCGAAAATATGAGTAAGGAGAAGCTTATGATGGTTACCAGTACTACTCCCAGTATAGGTTATGCCATTACCGCGGCCCGTACCGGACGGATGTCCCTGCCGGTTTCCCGGTCAAGTTATATCTATTCCCATTTTGAGCATGTTTCGGGCGTTCCCGCCCCCGAGGGAAGCCAGGGTGTGACGATTACCAAGCTCAAGATACTCGACGTTCTTATTGATCAGCTCAGCCAGATAAAAAAGCAGCCGGCCCCCGATTCCGGCATGTCCCCGTCAAACGAACGGATTGACGCCCTTATCAGCCAGTACGAAGGCCAGATAAAGGCCGCCAGAGCCGCAAACAGCGTTATGCCGTACATTCCCGCCCCATCCGCCCCTTCGGGAGCGCTTTTCAGCCTGTCCGCCTAGCAGTTTGTCGCACTTGTGCGTAAAACCGTATAAAAATTCACGAAAGTGAATTTTTATACCATCGCAACGGGCTCCTGGTGTTCTGTCCCAATCAAATGCCACAATGACAGCAAAACCCACGGCCACGTAGTTGCCGACGGCGCTGCTTGGTGGGGCACATGCGCCCGTACCCTGAACAGGCGCACAAAGACTAAAGGGCAGAACGGTTTTGAATTTGCCGTCTCCGATCCCGGCGAGCTTCTTTCGCACATAGGTATAGACGCGGTTACGGTAAGTACCCCCAATGTGTTTCACGCGGAAACGGGCCGATGGAAAAAACTGTAAGAGCGGCTTTTCCGCGGAGCGGCGTAAAAATTATGCATACCGGGAAAAAGCCCGAAAAGGAGTTCTATTGCGGGCGTTTACCGTATGCTGTGTTATAAATACCGCTGAAGAAAAAACCGCCTCCGCAAGCCACCCCGCCGCGGACATTCCCATGCCGATGTCGGTTTGGGCAACGCCTTGAGCCAGGACACGGTCGTGGTTTCTGATGTGTTCATCCATTGTATTCATAAGGTGATGAAACCCCATGCGATGCCCTTCCTGTCCGTGAAAAGAAATTTCCCCGGACGTTTCCATGCGCTGACCCCATTCGTATTTTATATGATCCCACAAATTTCCGCGAAACGCCGGAGAATGGGAATAACAAAAATAATCG
>JAIROH010000253.1 GCA_031257595.1 Treponema sp.
CGATCAGGAAATACCCGGAGCGGCCAACCTGAGAAGTTTCCAGCGTAACGCCCTGGTGCGCCGCCTTCTGGCCCTTTCCTCCGATACGGACATACTGGTTCTTGATTTGGGGGCGGGAACCCATCAGTCCATACTGGACTTCTTTCTGCTTTCCGGCCGGGGCATCGTGGTAAGTTCCCCGGCGGTAACGGCAACCCTTAACGCCTATGTGTTTTTGAAAAACACCGTATTCAGGCTTATGTATACGGCGTTTGCCAAAAATTCCCCGGCCTATGCGTACCTGGAAAAGACGCGCAGGGACGGAAGGACGCATCTCTATATACCGCAGATACTTTCGGAAATTAAAAACGAGGATTCGCAGTCGTACCAAAAATACGCCGAAGCGGCCGCCCACTTCCATCCGCGGCTTATCATGAACCTGATCGAGGATCCCAAAGACGCCGATGTGGCGATGAAGATACGCCGTTCCTGCGAAGAATACCTGGATGTAAAAGTGGAGCACCTTGGGGTGATGTACCGGGACACGATTCAGGATACGGCCCTGGCCTCCAGACTGCCGGTGGTACTGTACAAGCCGAACTCGGTTATTTCCCAGGCGATTTACCGGATCGCCGACAAAATTCTCCAGTCCGATGAAGAGGACTATTCCCTTACCCAAAGAGACGTTGACGACAGCTTCCAGGAAGCAAGCCTTGAAGCGGAAATCGATTTTGAAAACAAAATGGAATATGTGGAAGAACTGCTTCATTCGGGGGCCCTTTCCCAGGGAGATCTTCTGGAAACCGTAAAAAGCCAGCAGCTTGAAATTTCCAAGCTCAAAAAAGAAAATAATTTCCTCAAACATAAACTAACCCAGGCGGCGTCCCAGGGTTTCAAACCCTAGTGTAGAGGGGTTCGTATGGCGGCTATTGCGGTAGGAAACGCTGCTGTTGTCATTGATCCTGAAGAAATCCGCGCCACGTTTGTTTTTACCCCCGACACGGAAGGTGTCGGCTGGGATACCGACGCGGCGGTAAAGCTTGCCCGGGAAAACGGGCTAAACCCCGTACCCCAGGCGGCGGAACTTGATCCGTTCATACAAAAGGCCGCCAGGGCCAAAGCTCCGATGGAGATGATCCTCCTTGAAGGCGTTCCGCCCGAAGCGGCCGAAGCCGAAAGCGTCATCTGGGAAACCCTGGCCGTACCCGGCGATCTTGCGCCGTTTAAAGACGAGGCGCTGGCAAAGGCCGGCCCGCCGGAACTTTTTCGCACAAGGATCGAAAAGGTAAAACGGGCCGCCCTGGTAAAAAAACCGGGGAAATTTCCGTTTATGTCCGCCAAAGAAGACGTTGTGGAGGTTTGGGACAAAAAGGAAATAAAAGAACGGGTTACCGTCGATCCTGAAGTCAGGGAGATTCGCTATGTTTTGGCGGATCGCAAGCTTGGTGTTTTAAGCGCCGCCAAACCCGGCAAGCCGGGAAAGAACGTATTCGGCAAGCCCATTCCTCCTCCGGTTTTGGAAGATTCGTTTTTTTATCCGGGGAAAGGAATACTCCGCGATAAAAACGAACTGCGCTCCCAATACGGGGGTTTTATCCGCATAGGCGCAAACTGGGCCGACATCGCCGCTTTTGCCAAACCGTCCTGGGAAGTGCATACCGGAACCGACGGCGTAACCCTGTTCTTCACATTCCATCCCGGCGATCCCCGTTTTCCCGTACCGAAAGGCGCGGACATTATCGCGGAAGCGCGGAAAGACAGCCCCATGGACTTTATCCCTCCGGAAGAGATCGACAGGGCGGTCGCCCTTTCAGTGAAAACGCGGGAGCCGGTATACGCCCTGCCGCTTTTCAAAATGCGGGAAGCGGAAGCCAGGGTCAATGTCTCCCCGGATCTTCTGCGGGCGGAACTGGTTCTCCGCAAGGGCGTCGCCGGAGCGCGGCCCCTTGAAATGAACGCGATAAGCCAGGCGATACGCGATTCCGGGGTAAAGGGCTTTAACGCCGAAGAACTCAAGGCGGCAATAAAATCCTTTATGGAAGGATCCGGCGCGGTCCTGACCTATGCGCTGGCGGAAGGAAAAGCCGCGTCGAGGGGCGGCGACAGGAATGTCGAGCTTTTGGCAAAGCCGGTCCCGGCGGAAGAAAAAGCCGCCCTGCTTAAACGGCTTGCGTCATACGACAACGCCGGGGGTTTTCCCTGTTCCGAAGCGGACCGGATCTGCGTTGTGGAAAAAGGTGAAAAGGCCGCGCTGGTAACGCCGGGCGGGAGCGGCGAAGAAGGCTGTGATGTCTACGGTGGGGTTATACCGGGACTTCCGGGCAACGATCCTGAAATCAGGATATTCCGTGGACTCCGTATGCGCGGATCGGACATTATCGCCGAAACGGACGGGCTTCTTCTTGTCAAGGGAATAAAGGAAAGCGGTGAAGAAAACAAAAACCGCGCCGGAGAATCTTTTTTTGGAACGGTAATCGAATACCGGGACGCGAGGTCGGCGATCCAAATTTCGCCTGACGCAATGGAGGCTTCCGCCGAGCTTTACGGCGCCCGCGGTCCCGGCCTGCCGCTTAATCCGGAATTTGTTATGGAATCTCTTGCCGCCCTGGGCGTTACAAAAGGGATCGACAACGAGGCGATAGAAACGGCCTGTAAACTTGCTTCGCTAAAGGGGAGCGTTTCCGCGGTTCTTGCCCGCGGTACGCCGCCTGTGGCTTCGGGCGGGCAGGTTGTCACCTGGCTGGTTCCGGCCTTTGCCGAGGGCCAGGTTCACGCGGGCCGGGCCTGTTCCGTTACCCAGGGCCAGGCGCTTGCCGAACTTTCCGTGGCGGCGGCGGAAGTAAAAGGTTTCGACGTAACGGGCAAAGTCCTGGAGCCGGGGCCGGCCGGGCCGGAACTGGCCTGGGACGAAACGGCGATTGCCGCTGTGGACGCTGAAAACGGGGAACGGCTTGTCGCGAAAAAATCCGGGGAGCTCCGCTTTGAACCCGGCGGAGCCGGGGCGGAAAGGCTAACAATCAGAAGCCAGAGGGGAATCCGGGGCGACGTGGGAAAAGAGACGGGAAACGTACATCCCGGTTACAGCGTTATCGGCGGGAAAGACGTGCTTGTCGGGGGAAGCGCCGGCGCGGCGTTGATCTCCGCCGGCGGCAAAGCGGTAATAGCCGGGGGAATAAACGGCAGGGGCGTCGTGCGCGCCCGGAATTCCATAGAGGCGGCGTTCGCGGAGCGCGCCACGCTTCTCGCGGTGGAAGACATCAGGCTGCGGGGCCGCTGTGAGGACTGTACCGTCAAAACCAACGGCAGGCTTGTCATTACCGGAGAAGACGGAAAGCTTTCCGGCGGGGTCTGCAAAAGCAGGGGAGGGCTTTCCGCCCCGGAACTGGGAGCGGAGGGGTCAAAGCGGACCGAAATCTCGTTTGGGCAGGATTACCTTATAAAAGATCAGATAGAAGCCGGTGAACGGGAAAGTGAAAAAATAAACGCGGCCCTGGACGCAATGGAGCTGCGGATAAAAAATACGCGGGAAGCCGCCGCGCTCCAGGCCGCGCGGGAAGAAAAGGTGCGGCTTTTAAAACTGCGGGAACAGCTCCGGCTTAAAGTGTTTACCCTGCGGGAACGGTTTGAAGAACACCACGATTCGGAGATCGCGATAAAAGGCGCCGTGTATCCCGGCGTAGTTATGGAAAGCCACGACAGGTATTATGAAATATCCGAAAAACGCAGCGGGGTGGTCTTTTTCTTCGACAGGGATTCGGGCCGCATCAGGGAACGGCCGATAGGCTGACACCCCTCATCCTGACAAAAAAACGCGGATCCGTTAGACTTATCCCATGTTTCTGTTTGTCGATTTTCCTTCCTGGCTTCATCCGGAGATAATACCCGGCCTGCCGGTACGCTGGTATGGCCTTATGTATATCGTCGCCTTTGGCGTCGCTTTTCTGCTGTACCGCAGGCAGGTAGCCGAGCGGCGTTTTCCGATGACCGAAGATCAGCTTTCGGGACTTTTTTTCTGGGGAATCGTCGCTCTGGTACTCGGCGCCCGCGTATTTGCCACGATAGTATACGAAACCGATATCGATCTGCGGGACATGTATCGCAGGCAGCCCTGGCTTGTATTCTGGCCTTTCGTGAACGGCCGTTTTACCGGCCTTATGGGGATGAGTTACCACGGGGGGGTTATCGGCGGCATTACGGCGATATTTGTCTATTCCGCGGTAAAGGGTTTTGATTGCCGGGAAATCGGGGATATGTGCGCCGGGAGCATACCCCTTGGCTATACGTTTGGACGGCTCGGCAATTTTATCAACGGCGAACTTTACGGCAGGGTTACTTCTTCTCCCCTGGGAATGATCTTTCCCCACGCGGAGAGTTTTCCGGCGGATCTGCCCTGGGTAAAACGCATAGCGGAAAGCTGCGGCCTGGACACAGGCGGCGCTTTTGTTAACCTGCCCCGTCATCCTTCCCAGCTTTACGAAATGTTTTTTGAAGGAATAGTTCTCTGGGGGATCATCTGGCTGCTGCGGAACAGGAAGCCCTTCAAGGGTTTTCTTATCGGAATCTATCTTGCCGGTTACGGGCTGTTCCGTTTTTTTATCGAGTATTTTCGCGAACCCGACGCCGATCTCGGCTATCGTATCGAACTGGTTAAAACGGACCTTCCGCCATCGGTTTTTTCCTCGTTGTTCAATTTTTCCACAGGCCAGGTTTTTTGCTTTGTTATGATAGTCGTTGGCCTGGCCTGGATAGGCATAGCGTCTCGCCTGCCCGGCCGGGAACCGGTACGTATATATCCCGGACCGGACGAGGATCAAAGAAAATCGGATCAGAAAAAATCGGATCAGAAGAGGCAGGAACAGAAACACGAGGAGCGGAAAAACCGGCGCAAACTCCGTAAAAAACTCGGAAAATGAGTCTCGGTCCCGCTGTCCCGGCCTCCGTCCCGTTGCCCTGACATTGTGTACTTTTTTGTGATATACTCTGTTCACATGCGTTATTACAGTACCCGAAACAATTCGGATCCCGTTACTTTTGCGGCGGCGGCCCTTACCGGTCTTGCCCCGGACGGCGGCCTTTACATACCCGAAGAAATTCCGCGGTATAGAGATTCGGTGCGGAAAAATCTGGGGGCCATGGACTTTTTGGAAATTGCCTTTGAAACGATTCTGCCCTATGTAAAAGACGAGATTCCCCCTCAAGTACTTGAAGACCTTGTCACCGGGGCCTTTCCATTTGGCTGTCCCCTGGTTCCGTTCGGTTTTAACGGTAAACCCGCGGATTCCGTCACGAGCGGAAACCGGGCTTCCGGCCGGAGCTTCCCCCTGGTGCTGGAACTGTTCCACGGCCCCACGGCGGCGTTTAAGGATTTCGGCGCCCGCTTTATGGCCCGCTGTTTTTCCTGGCTCCGCAGGGGCGAGTCAAGGCCGCTATGTATATTGGTTGCTACTTCGGGCGATACCGGCGGCGCCGTAGCGGACGGCTTTTTCGGCGTGGAAGGTATTGATGTTACGGTGCTGTACCCCAAAGGCAGGGTTTCGGAACTCCAGGAAAAACAAATAGCCGGGCTTGGCGACAACATTTCCGCCCTGGCTGTGGAAGGAAGCTTCGACGACTGTCAGCGTCTTGTTAAATCCGCTTTTGCCGATAAAGAACTTAAAGAATCCCGGTCACTTTCATCGGCCAATTCGATCAACATATCCCGGCTTATTCCCCAGGCGCTGTACTATGCCGCGGCGGCGGGCAGGGCCGGCGCCGGAAAAACCGATCCCGGCCTTGGCGCAACCCCCTGGCGTTCAGGCGGAAGAAACGGCGGGAATGTCGTTCCCGGCCTGCCGCTTACCATGACGGTTCCCAGCGGCAATTTCGGTAACCTTACCGCGGGCCTTTACGCAATGGCCATGGGAGCGCCGATCGCCGGGTTTATCGCCGCCACAAACATCAACAAAACCGTGCCGGATTATCTTGAAAGCGGCGAATACAAAACAAGGCCTTCCCGGGCAACCATTTCCAACGCCATGGACGTGGGCGCTCCCAGCAATTTTGAGCGCATGGCCGCCCACTGGTCTTACACGGAGATGAAAAAAACGATCCGGGGGTTTTCGGTAACCGACGACGAAACCCGTACAACCATCGGGGATGTGTTCAATAATTGCGGATATTATCTTGATCCCCACGGGGCGGTCGGCTGGACCGCGGCGGACAAAGCGACGGCGGCGGGGATCCTTACAGGGACAACGGTCGTCCTTGCTACGGCCCATCCGGCAAAATTTTCCGAAACAGTGGAACCCATTACCGGCCCCGTCCCTGTCCCGGAATCAATCCAAAAGGCCATGGCCCGGACAGCCTGGGCCAAAACGATTCCCGCGGAACTTTCGGCGTTAAAGGAATTTCTTTTACATGATTAAGCGGGCTGCTGTTGTTTTTTTCTTTCTCGGGATTTTGTTTTTTGCCTGTGTTCCGGGGCATACGGAAGGGACGGAACCTTCTCCGGCGAATGCCGTCTACGTTACCAATTCGGGAAACAAGTACCACGTTGAAGGCTGCTCTTCGCTCCGCCGGTCGCGTATCGCCGTCAGCCTGGCCGACGCGATTCGTTCCGGCTACGAGCCCTGTTCTGTCTGTAATCCGCCCCGGCTGTCCGGTGCGGATTCCGGTACCGCGGAAAACGGCAATGCCGGCGTTGAAGGCCGCGGGACGATCCTCTACCGGGTCAACCTGGTTGAGCCGTCCCGCTGCGAGGACGTGGATTTTTCCCGGCTGGTCAGGGCGGAAGTCGTGGATCATGTTGACGGCGACACGATCCGGGTACGGATACCGACTCCGCCCGGCGGCCTTGGCGTTGTTGAAACGAT
>JAIROH010000029.1 GCA_031257595.1 Treponema sp.
GCCCCTCGTATACGTTAATACCGGGTTTTCTGCCACCAAGTTTATACTGGGTCCCAACGTGGTACTGCAAAACAACGACAGAAGGACGTCCGGCGATTACTTCGACGGCGGCGCCATCGAGGTGGAGGGCAGCTTTGTCATGAACGGCGGGCAGATCACCGCCAACCGAACCTCCGGCAGCGGCGGCGGGATCTTCCTGCATAACAACAAGGAAGCCCTGATTGCGGGGGGATCCATAACGGGAAACGACGCGGGCCGCAACGGCGGCGGGATTATGCTGAATTATTATGACGGAAAATCAAAACTCGACATGACCGGGGGTCTTATCGGCGGGAACAGGGCCAACGGCAAGGTCCCCACGTTTATTTCCGCCTCCCTGGACGGCTACGGCGGGGGGATATTCATCCCCGGTACCAATACCAGCGACGCCACCAACCGGTTCCGGATGACCGGCGGCGTCATCGAGGGCAACATCAGCGCCGGCGGCAAGGGAAACGGCGTCGCCGTGGATCGTAACAACACCAGCGGCGTGGCGCCGGTCTTTATCCTGGGAGGAACCGCCTCTCTGGTCAACAACGACGTACTGCTGCACGTCGATTCTTTCTGGCCGCCCCTCAAAATCACCGTAACCGGCCCCTTCAGCCCCTCAACGCCGGTGCATATCACCCTGGACAGTTACAACATCCTGCCGATGCCGGTATTGACAGGCGGTTTCGGTCCGTATATTTCCAAATTCACCGCCGCGCCCTACGGCATAGACAGTCTCGGCCGGATACACCAGTAGTATCTTGCGTCATCTTTTGTACAGGACCGGTAGTACCCTCGGTTCCTTTTCAGGGCTGATTCCCCGTCTTCTCAAAGCGGAAATCGACACGCCTGTTTTTCTGAAAGTCCGCCGGATCGGCATCGCTGGTTCCCTGCGCGGATACGGACATGCGTTCTTCTTCAACACCGAAAATGACAAGCCGGTCTTTAACATACGCGGCCCGCTGCCGGGACAGGTTAAGTAAATTTTGCGCTTCCGCCGGTGTCTTTAAAACCGGATTGGCATGGCCGATAATTTCCAAACGGTAATCCGGGTGGCGTATCATAAAGTCCGCAACGGTTTTGAGGGCCGCAAGGTTATGATCGAGGAGTGTTTGCCCCTCCGCGCCGGTAAACGCAAATGTGGAAACATAGGGATCAAACAGGATAAACTCCGCGCCCGGAATCACAATCGGTTCGACAGACGCTTCGACGGATGGTTCGACAGGCGGCTCAACGGGCGCTTCGACAGACAGCTCAACGGGCACGGCAGACTCTTCAACAACAAGCGCAACAGATTCTTCAACAACCGGCTCAACGGGCGCTTCGACAACCGGCTCGACAGGCGCTTCGACAGACAGCTCAACAGGCGCAACAGACTTTTTCGGCTTTAGATCAAAACGGTACCCCAGAACAAGGCCGAAACCAAAACCCGTCGGCCAGCCGAAGCGGATATACTGTTCCGTGTAAAATTTGTTCAGCGGAAAACGGATGCCGATACTTCCATCGGCCAAAACAGAGGGAACGGAACGTCCCTCCTCGTAGAGGACAATAAGCCCCGCGCCCAGTTGGGCAAACAGGGAAAACGGAACGGGGATATCGGTAAAATAATACCGCCCAAAGGCCATGGCTTCCAGCGAGGATACCTCGTAAAAATCGGTACCGTAATCCGCCTTTAGGCCGGCGGCAATCTTGCCGGTAATACCGTAATCCGCAATAAAGCCTCCGGCAAGTCCGTAACCGCGACGGGTATTGGCGTTTGCCTCCACAAGACCCCCGGCGGAAATGGTTTTTTCCTCCTGGGCAAAAACGGAACACGCAAAAAAGAGCAAAAGAAAAAGCGCAAAAGTATTCCGTTGTCCGTAACCGTTCATATTTCCGTAATATTAATGGAAAAGCCGCGGACTGAAAAGACCGGCTCCGGAAATGAGCCTCCGCGGTAAAATGCGGCAAAATCCGCGTTACCTGCCGCTTTTTTTGAAAGCCAGCCCCTTTTCGGTTTTGTCGGCGCTTACCGTATCCCCGTCGGCGATCTTGCCGGCGATAATTGCCTTTGCCAGCGGATTTTCAAGCTCGGCCTGGATCGTCCGCTTGAGGGGCCGTGCGCCGAAAAGGGGATCGTAACCCCTGTCGGCAAGATACGCTTTTGCCGAGGGGCTGAGTTTAAGGGTTATCTTCCGTTCGGCAAGACGTTCCGCGAGGCGGGCAAGCTGAATGTCCGTAATCTTTCCGATCTCGTCCCTGCCAAGACGGTTAAAGATCACCGTTTCGTCAATGCGGTTGAGGAATTCAGGGCGGAAACTCTGCTTTAACAGTTCGGTAAGGGCGGATTTCAGATCCTCCTGTTTTTTAGCGCCGAGAATCAGATCGGATCCCAGGTTGCTTGTCATGATGATGATCACGTTTTTGAAATCTACGACCCTGCCCTGCCCGTCGGTAAGCCTTCCGTCGTCGAGTATCTGGAGAAACACGTTAAACACTTCCGGATGGGCCTTTTCGATTTCGTCAAACAGGATCACGCTGTACGGCCTGCGGCGTACCGCCTCGGTAAGCTGGCCGCCCTGCTCGTAGCCCACATAGCCCGGCGGGGCGCCGATAAGCCGGCTTACCGAATGTTTTTCGCCGTACTCGCTCATGTCGATCCGGGTAAGGGCTTTTTCATCGTTAAACAAAAAATCCGCCAGGGTTTTCGCCAGCTCGGTTTTGCCGACGCCGGTGGGGCCGAGAAACAGAAAACTTCCCAGGGGCCTGGCGGCGTCGGAAAGCCCCGCCTTGTTACGCCTGATCGCGTCGGCTACGGCGATGACGGCGGGTTCCTGCCCCACGACCCGCTGTTCGAGGACTTTTTCCAGTTCCAGGAATTTTTGCAGTTCGCCCTTGAGCATCTTAGACACGGGGATTCCCGTCCAGGTACTTACCACCTGGGCTATGTCTTCCTCGCTCACCTCTTCCCTCAACAGCGCGCCCGCGCCGCCCGCGCCATCCCTCTTTTTTTCCATCTGGTCGGCAAGGGCCTTGAGCTTTTTCTGGGCTTCGGGAATCTTGCCGTGCTTGACTTCCGCCGCTTTGGAAAGATTTCCTTCCCGTTCCCAGCGGGTCTCTTCGATTTTAAGTTCTTCTATCTGCTGCTTGATCGCCCGGATCTTTTCAATGTCCTTTTTCTCTCCTTCCCAGCGGGCTTTCATCGCGTCCCGTTCGGAAGCGGTATCGGCAATTTCCTGTTCCAGTTTGCCAAGCCTGTCCCTGGAGGCGGGATCCTCCTCGCGGGCAAGGGCCTGCTTTTCGATGGAAAGCTGCAGCAGTTTCCGCTCAAGTTTATCAAGCTCCGTGGGCCGGCTGTCCAGTTCCATCTTGAGCCTGCTTGCCGCTTCGTCAACAAGGTCGATGGCCTTATCGGGAAGGAAACGGCTTGTGATATACCGATCCGACAGGGACGCCGCGGCAACCAGCGCTTCGTCCTTGATTCGCACGCCGTGGTGAACCTCGTACCGTTCCTGGAGACCCCGGAGTATCGCGATCGTATCCTCCACGCTCGGCTCCGAGGTATAGACCTGCTGAAAACGCCGTTCCAGCGCGGCGTCTTTTTCGATATGCTTGCGGTACTCGTCCAGCGTCGTGGCCCCGATACAGCGCAGTTCCCCGCGGGCCAGCGCGGGCTTCAATAAATTGCTGGCGTCGGTGGCCCCTTCGGCGGCCCCCGCCCCCACCAGCGTATGAAGCTCGTCAATAAAAAGGATGATCTTCCCCGCCGCGGCCTGGACTTCGTGGATCACCGCCTTGAGCCGTTCCTCGAATTCTCCGCGGAACTTTGCCCCGGCGACAAGGGCCCCCAAATCAAGGGCCAGAAGCTTTTTCCCTTTGAGGCCTTCGGGTACGTCGCCCGCGACAATACGCCGGGCAAGCCCTTCCGCGATGGCGGTCTTCCCGACCCCCGGCTCGCCGATAAGGACCGGGTTGTTCTTGGTCCGCCGGGACAAAACCTGCATAACCCGGCGTATCTCCTCGTCCCGGCCGATAACCGGATCAAGCTTTTCCTGCCGGGCCAGCGCGGTAAGATCCCGGCAGTACTTTTCCAGAACCTGGTACTTTTCTTCCGGGTTCTGATCGGTAACCCGCTGGTTTCCCCTGACGGCCTTGAGCGCGCCAAGAATCGCCTGCTTGTTGACCCCGGCCCGCCTTAAAATATCCCCCGCTTTTCCGTCCGAGGCGGCGATGGCGATAAGCATGTGTTCGGCGGAAACAAATTCGTCCTTCAGGGCGGACGCTTCCGCCTCGGCCTTGGCGAGGGTTTTCCCGGCGGCGCTTGAAAAATAAAGCTGGGCGGCCTCGCCGTAGATCTTGGGGACGGCGGCAAGGAGCATGTCCGTTTCCTGCAAAAGATGGGCGGGATTGGCCCCAATCCGTTCGACAATGGGCCGCACGATGCCGTCGTCCTGTTCCAGCAGGGCCTTGAGGACATGTTCCGTCTCAACCTGGGAGTGATCGCTTCTCTGGGCGATAGAGGTAGCCTCGTTTAAGGCTTCCTGGGCTTTAATGGTAAATTTTTCGTAATCCATATTAATTGTATAAAAAATACAAAAAAAATGGCTGCCGGGCAAGTTCCCGGCACATGCGCCTGAGCCTGAAACCGCCGGACGCCTTTTTTGACGGACGCTTTGGCGTTGCTTTTACTGTGTTATGTGCAATGCCCCAAATTTCCCCAAATTTTTGTTGATAACTGTATGACATTGTTGTACCATAATATCGTAGGAGTTTTTATATGAAATTTGTTTCAGTAAGAGATTTTAGGACATCTTCGGCTAATATTTGGAAAACATTGCCTGACGAACAGGAAATGGTTATAACAAATAATGGAAAACCCATTGCTTTGCTAACCCCGCTGAGCGATAAAACTTTGGAAGATACTTTATCGGCAGTACGCAGGGCAAAAGCAATAAATGCCGTAAAATCAATACAGCAACAGGCGATAAAAAACGGACTGGATAAAATAACATTGGAGGAGATAAATGAAGAAATAAAACTGTCAAGAAAAGCGCGTAAAAGATGAAAATACCGCAAAACATAAAGTTTGCTGATGAAGATGACAAAATATTTTATGAATTGTATAAAAGTGGCGAAGCTATTTTTTTAATTACCGGAAATATAAAACATTTTCCAAAAGAGAAAAATATAATAACACCGAGAGAATTTATCGAAAAATAGTGGACCTGTCGGATTTTACTGCTTTGGCATTTTGATTTTGTCAGAACATTAGTGTTCTGACAAATACAGATTTCAACAAGATCGTATTCAACCGATAAAAGCCCATTCTGATAGTTTTGCTGAATTAAAGAATACATATTGCCGAAATCTGTCGTCGCCGGGGTGTTTAGCAGGCACATGCGCCCGTCACGGCAGATTGCCGGATGCCTTTGTTTGGTATAAGACGGCGGCAATTCCTGTGAAGAGCATACGGCGTCCGTAGATAATGGCCAGACCAGAGTCTGCGTAGGAGAAGGTGACGACCGTCTAGCTCGAGCGGGGGTTGCCGCCGTCCTGTGGTAACGCAAAGGCATCCGGCGCTTCCTGTTCAGGGCACGGGCGCATGCGCCTACCCCACTAAGCAGCACCGTCGGCAACTACGTGGCTGTGGGTTTTGCTGTCATTGTAGTATTTGATTTTGTCAGAACACTAACCGAAAAGCGCCGCCGCTTCGGCAAGGTCGGCGCAGCGCCGCCAGACACCGGCAAGCACGTCGGGAGGCGGCTCGGCGAGGTCTTTTATAAAAACCGAACGTATGCCCGCTTCGGCAAGACCTTTAAGGCCCGCCGGAGAGTCTTCAAAGCCAACGCAGTCCGCGGGAGCGGCGCCGAGCCGTTCGGCGGCCTTGAGGAATATGTCCGGCGCGGGCTTTCCCCGGCGTATTTCGTCGCCGCAGACCAGAACGGTAAAACGATCCGCTATGCCGGCTTTTTCAAGCTTCCAGAGGGCACGTTTTCTTTCGGTAGACGTGGCGACCGCTTTAGGTATCTCCAGAGCATCCAGCCTGTCAAGAAGGGTCAGCAGTCCGGGCCGGTGGGGAAG
>JAIROH010000049.1 GCA_031257595.1 Treponema sp.
GCTATCGTCGGCGCCGAATTTATCGGAAAACGCGAAGGATTGTACCGTTACTGCGCCGACAGTATGGGGAACTTTCCTCCGCTGGTTATACGGTTTGGTCACGGTAACGCGGTTACCTGCATGGGCGATGCCCTTACCCCGGAAATAAAGCAAATCCTGGTATCCGACGAAGGTGAAAAACTGGCTGAAATGGCGGAACCGTTCTTTCGGGAACGGCTTCGGGAAAAGGTTTCTGATTTTCTTGAAAAACAGGGAGAGGAATTCTTTCGTTTCCTTATAGAAGCTTATCAAGCCGCCGCCAACAGGGCGAAGGTTCACCCCGTCGTGGTTTTGGAAAACCTTCAGGCTTCGGATTCCGCCGCCCGGCTTATTATTTCGGATGTGTACCTGTCGTTTCCTTCCCGGAGCGGCCTGTATTTTTACGGGACATGTACCGACATGAAAAGCCTCAAGCCCTGGGAAGAGATCTTTCCCAGGATTATCAAGTTCTCCCCCGAAAAAAAGAACCGGCCGCTTCTTCCGGATATTCCGCTGGATCTGTGGGAAATGATCTACGCCTGCGTCCTTTTCGGCCGTTTTTTTCCCGCTTACCTTTTTCCCCAGCTTTTCGCGGAGGAGGGAAAAAACCCGGCAATGATCGAAAAAACCTTTACCCTTTTTTCCGCGCTGCATCTTATAGGCGGCCTTTCCGATCCGTCCCCCCGGTTTCCGAACCTGGCATCCGGAGCGGAAAACATTCTGGGAGAAAAGGCGGAACGAATACGGAAAATGGTACAAAACAGGCTTATGGCCTGGGTAGACTCAGGCAGAATCAAGCCCTGTTTCAGGCTTTTGGAGGCCCTGTCCGCGCTGGGAGGGGGGGGCAGTGAAGCGCTGATGATAGAGGCCGTGTACGGCGACATTATAAACGGAACCTATGACGGAATAGAGAAAGCCATTGAGGATGGAAGCCTTGTTCCGGTGGTTGGTGAAAGCCGCGCTGTTCCGCTGACCTGTATTTTCAAAACCCAGAAAGCCCTTAGCTACGGCAGCCGGGAAGAGGTTGTAAAAACCTTTGCCGAGCCTTTTTCCATCAATACCCTTCATTCCGATTTCCGGGCCCGTATTTTCGCGAGTCAGGCTTCGTACAACCTCAGTATATGTGATGTTGACGCCGCCGCCGGTTTGGTAAAAGAAGCCATGCTGATTGCCCAGGAAGAAAACACCGGGAGGGATCTGGCGCATATTTACCGGCTCTTTTCCCTGGTTAATTTTACCAAAAAGCAGCTTTCCGACGCGATTGATTATTTCTCGTTCGCCGCGGAGGACGCGGGAAAAACCGGTAATACCGCCGAACTGGTCCTTATCAATTACTATTCCGCCGCGGCCCATTTTATCTTTGGGAACATTTCAAAAGCGGAACGGCTTGCCCGGCAGGCGGAAGAAACCGCCCTTGTCGCGCTCCGGCCCGATTGGGCGGACCGGTGCTGGTTCCTCAGGGGAAGGCTCCACTTCGAAGCGGGCCGTTATCAGGAAGCGCTGGATATTTTTAAATCCCTGGAAGCGGACCATCACGGCCCGGCTCCGGAAGGTTTTGCCCAAACCGTCGCCGCCTGGATATACCGCTCCGGCGTCTATCTGCGCAATACCCGTTCCATCGGAAAAATTCCCGAAGCCGGTGAATGTTATGACGGGCGTCTTTTTGAACTGGAAGAGGCCTATCTTTCCGGAGACTACCGGAGGACTCTGGAACTTGCCATGAGCCAGAATAATACGCTTACAAAGGACCGCTTTTTGCATATAGAACAGCCGGACTGGCGAAGCGGATTCGCCCAATGCGAGCTTTTGCTTTTCCCCCTAAAAGACCTTTGGGATCGCATGTTCCTCACCTACCGGGCCCTGGCCCTGTGTCATCTGGCAAACGGGGAACAGGGAGAAAAGGAAGAAATCATTCGGGAAATGAGGCGCATCATGCGGGACGAACTGCCCGATACCGATCCCAACGACGCTTTTTATTTTTATTCATATTACCGCGTTTTGAAACGTTCTGGCGCCCCCGAAGTAGACATGAACACCGCTATCAGCCTTGCCTTTAAGCGGCTTCAGCGCCGGGCAAGCCGTATCGACGACACCCAAACCAAACGGTCGTTTCTTTCTTTTCACTATTGGAACGGCGCCCTGGAAATAGCCGCCAAAGAACACAAGCTTATTTAGTGTTCTGACAAAATCAAATTGTCTAATAGTAACAAAACCCACGTCGCTGCTTAGTGGGGCAGGCGCATGCGTCCCTAACCGGAAACCACCGGATGCCTTTGCGTTACCACAGGACAACCCCCGCTCGAGCTAGACGGTCGTCACCTTTCCTACGCAGACTCTGGTCTGGTCGTTACCTACGGACGCCGTATGCTCTTCACAGGGGAATGTCTTATACCAAACAAAGGCATCCGGCAATCTGCCGTGACGGGCGCATGTGCATGTATCATCCCCGGCGATGTGGGTTTTGACGCTATTTGCTCTTTGGTTTAGCCAAAACTAATAAGAGTAGACCTTTATCCGTTGAATACGGTCTATATGCAATCTGCATAAGACAGAATCCCTGGCGCCTTTTCCTCGCATTCGCTCGGCGGACCGGACCCTTCGAGTCCAATTGCCGCATTGATTGACAAATGAAAACTTGTTATTTAGCGGCAATTGGACTCGAACCAATGACCGAACGGATATGAGCCGTTTGCTCTACCAACTGAGCTATGCCGCCATGTCACCTTTAGGTGACAGTAAAATACAATTCCAAGCGGCACGCGGCCCGAAGGGACGCATAGCCGGGGCGGCCGCAAGGCCGCATTATATACAAATACCGAATTAAGCGTTTTTTGTCAATTGCTGAAAAGAAGGCGGGCGTCATCTCTTTCTTAAAATGCCGGAAAAGCGGTATACTTACCATGAGGAGCCGAAACATGGAGACAACGCAAACCGTAGACGAAAAGCTGGATTTTGACAAGGTCTGGGCGGCAATACAGGCCACCAATGAACAACTCAAAGAAACTGAACGTATTATTAGGGAAGCAATGAAGGAAACCGACCGTATTGTCAAGGAAAATGCCATCCAATTAAAAGAAACCGACAGGCAGATGAAAGAAACCGATAAACGGGTCGGGGCGCTTACCAACCGTTTCGGCGAAATGGTTGAATATATGGTCGTGCCGAACCTGGTCGCGAAATTTAGGGAACTGCAATTTGAATTTGAAAAAACCCATCGTGACACGGTAATCGCAAGCAAAGAACACAATATATACACCGAAGTGGACGCGTTTCTGGAAAACGGCGACAAGGTGATGATCGTTGAAATCAAAAACACACCCAGCGTTGATGATATAGACGATCACGTAAAGCGCATGGAAAAGCTGCGCGCCTACGCGGATCTGCATAACGACAGGCGGGCGTATCTGGGGGCGATTGCGGGGGTCGTGTTCAACGACAGTGAAAAAACCTATGCGTTAAAGAACGGCTTCTATGTTATTGAGCCCTCCGGCGATACCTTTACGATCACCGAACCGGCGGGTAAATACCATCCCCACGAATGGTGAGACCGGCGCCCGCGCCCCAAGAAGGTGACTGACACCCCCGGGTTCCACCCGAAGCGGCTGTCAGCGGGCCGCCGCGTTGGCACCGGCAATGCGGCCAAAGACGATAATATCCGCAATGGCGTTTCCGCCCAGGCGGTTGCCGCCGTGGACGCCGCCGCTTACTTCTCCCGCGGCGTAAATGCCGGCGCCCCGGGCCCTACTACGAATAAATTGAATTATTTGATAAAATGAAAAGACATGAAATATTTGGATCTGCCGGTTTACCAGCATAAAGACCTTATTCTTTCCGCCGTTGAGGGAAACCAGGCTGTGGTTGTGGAAAGCCCCACCGGATCCGGAAAAACAACCCAGCTTCCGGTGATACTTGAGGACGCGGGCTACGGGAAAAACGGGATTATCGGGGTAACCCAGCCCCGCCGGATCGCCGCCATGTCCGTTTCGGACTTTATCGCCCGGCAGCTTGGGTTTAAGGAACCCGGCGAATCCGGCTGTCCTGTGGGTTACAAGATGCGTTTTGAGGACAGGACAAATCCCGATACAAAAATCAAAATTATGACCGACGGAATCCTCCTCCAGGAAATGAAGCTTGATCCCTGGCTTTCAAAATACGGAGTGATGGTGATTGACGAAGCCCACGAAAGAAGTCTTAACATAGACTTTATTCTGGGCCTGCTCAAACGTGTACTTGAGGAACGGAAGGAATTCAAGGTAGTGGTTTCTTCCGCCACGATAAACGCCGAAGTTTTTTCCGAATACTTTGGGGAATGTCCCGTTGTGAAAATAGACGCCCAAAACTATCCGGTAACCCTGATCTACGACCCGCCCCTTTTGACAGCGGACGCCGCGCCGCGGGGCCGGAGCGGCGAAGGCCGCGGCCGCGGAGAAAACCGGCCGGGTGAGGTTTTGGGAAACCTTGCCGAAGAGGCCCTGCTCGTTAAAATCGAAACCATCGTCGAAAGGATCGTAAGCGAAAACCGGCCGGGAGACATTCTGATCTTTCTTCCCGGCGAGAAAATGATCAAGGAGTGCATGAGCCGCCTTGTTTTTTCTCCGCTCGGGAACTTTCTTCATATCCTTCCCCTGTACGGAAGACTTGGCAGGGAAGAACAGGAACGGGTATTTGACCCGGCCCTTCCGGGCAAAATAAAGGTTGTCATTTCCACCAACATAGCGGAAACTTCGGTTACGATAGACGGGATAACGTCGGTGATCGATTCGGGCCTTTCAAAACTCAACTACTACAATCCCCGTACCTATACTTCAAGCCTTGTGGAATCTCCGGTATCGCGGGCTTCGGCCAACCAGCGCAAGGGCCGCGCGGGCCGTACCAGACCGGGAACCTGCTACCGCCTTTATACCCGCAGGGATTTTGAAAACAGGCCTCTTTTTACTACCGAAGAAATCTACCGCACGGATCTTTCCGAGGTAGTGCTCCGCATGGCCGACCTTGGAATAACCGACTATCAGGAATTCGACTTTATTTCGCCGCCGGACCGGGAAGGCATCGCGGCGGCCATTGAAACCCTCAATCTGCTTGACGCGCTGGAGCGGGACTTGAGCCTTTCAAAAGTGGGAAAGATGATGACCGAATTTCCCCTCGCGCCCCGCCAGTCCCGGATTATCGTGGAGGCCATTCTCCGTTATCCCCAGGTGGTTGAAGAAACGATTATCGCCGCCGCGTTCCTTTCTACCCAAAGTCCCTACGTGCTTCCGCCGGGAGAAGAACTTGACGCGAGAAAAGCCCACCACGGTTTTCGGGATCCCCAGGGAGATTTTGTTTCATACCTCAAACTGTACCGCGCCTGGACCGCCGCGGAAAACAAGGCGAAGTTCTGCGAAAAAAATTACCTTGACGAACGGGCCATGGCCGAAATCGCCAACGTGGTGGTTCAGCTTGAAGAAATTGTTTCCGCGATGAAAATTCCCGTGCTTTCAGGCGGAAGCATTGACGATTACCTTTGCTGTGTCGGCCGGGGCCTTATTCAATTTGTCTGCGCGAGGGAAGACGGGGCAAGATTCGGAAGGACTTCCGGAAGAGCCGGAAGTTCCGGAAGAGCCTCGAGGGAAGTATACCAGAGCCTGACCGCGGACCGGATCATGATCCACCCCGGATCGGTGATGTTCAGCCGTAACCGTGAACAGGGAGGAGATGGGCCGCGCTATATTGTGGCCGGTGAAATCGTCCGTACGACCCGTATGTACGCCATGTCGGTCAGCCCCCTGTCCCTTGAAATCCTGGAAAAAATAAGCCCCATACTTTTGGCGGAATTCGGAGGAAAACAGGCGGACAGAGACCGGGGCGGGGAAAAAGTTTCGGGAAAAACAAGGCGCTCCGGCCGGGACTTTACCAACGCGATTCGTATCGGCGGCGAAATTTTCCCGATAGAAACGATCAAGGGCAAAAAACACGTGTCCCTGGCCTGGGAAAAACTCAAGTCCGTCAAGGAAGCGCCCGAAGGAAAAAGTCCCGATGCCGAACGTTACAGGGGAATGAGGGGAACCATTGTTCTCGACGGCAAATACACCCTGCTTGCCGGCGAAAAACTTTCCCTGATTATGACGCTGCTGCCGGACCTTGAACCGGAAGGCGCGCTGGACCTGGACTGGCCCCGGAAAGAAAATTTCAGCTCGGGCG
>JAIROH010000274.1 GCA_031257595.1 Treponema sp.
ATAATCACCCGCCGTACCGGAAGGGACATGAATGGTCAGCGTACCGGTACCGGTAAAGGAAAATACGTTTTCACCCAATGTGGGCCAGGGAACAAAGTTTTCGTTTGTCTCCTGCTCTACCCGATGGGGGGGGGGGGGCAACGCTTTATAATACTGTAAATCACGTGTTTCATGGAACCCGCCTTTTTTTGTAACCCCAGTATAAACCCGAAATTTTGCGATTGTCAACAGGAAAAATCCGCCCCGGCAATTCCCGGTTTAAAACATCCACAAACCACACAAACAACACGAACAAACTCTCTAAATTTCCCGATCCGTTCGTGTCTGTTCGTGCCGTTCGTGGCGAAAATTCCTAAAATCCGTTTTTTTTTGATGATTGAAAGTAAATGACGGCGCCCTGTCCGCCCTATAAGAGATCACATATAGACCGTATTCAACAGATGAGCCTCCGCGGAGCAGAGATCCTGGATATCTTCACATTGTCAGAATACCGGCGTTTCCGAATCCCGCTGCCGTATCACGTTACGCTGAATCTTGCCGCTGGTTGTCTTGGGAAGTTCACCGACAAATTCCACAATACGGGGATACTTGTAGGGAGCGGTAACCCGCTTTACATGGTTCTGGAGTTCTTTTTTCAGCTCTTCGGACGGGCTTGCGTCCCTGGCAAGTACAACCGTCGCCTTGACCACCTGACCCCGCGTCGGATCCGGGACGGCGGTGACGGCGCATTCCAGTACCGAGGGATGTTCCATCAGGGCGCTTTCCACCTCGAAAGGGCCGATACGGTAGCCGGAGCATTTTATCACGTCGTCGTTCCGGCCCACAAACCAGTAGTAACCGTCCGCGTCCCTCCAGGCCATGTCGCCGGTTCTGTAAGCCCCGTCATGCCAGCAGGCCCTGGTTATCTCGTCATCCTTCCAGTAACCCCGGAACAATCCGGGTACCGGAACCCCGTCCGGGGAAAACGGCGCAGCGCCCGCGTTCCCCGCAAGCGTACCCGGCGATCCGGCGGCGGTAATGCTGATGTCGCCCACGATGCCGTCGTCGCAGGGTTTTCCGTTTTCGTCCAGCAGGGCAAGGCCGAAGATCGGAGCGGGCTTCCCCATCGAACCGGGCCGGACGGGAAGCCATTTGAACGCGGCGGCCATTACCGACGTTTCCGACTGGCCGAAACCTTCCCGTATTTCCAGGCCTGTTTTTTCCTTTATCTGATGAAACACTTCCGGGCTTAAAGGTTCCCCGGCCACGGATGTATGCTCAATAAAACTGAAATCATAAGACGAAAGATCCTCTTTAATAAGAAAACGGAAGATCGTCGCCGGGGCGCAGAACGTTGCCGGCCTTATACGCCCAATCGCGTCAAGCATTCCTTTGGGGGTAAATTTTTCCGTATCGTAAACGCCGACGGCGGCGCCGCATATCCACTGACCGTAGATCTTCCCCCAGGCGAACTTGGCCCAGCCGGAATCGGTCTGGGTCATGTGCACTTTTCCGTCCCGGACGCATTGCCAGTATTTTGCCGTTACAATGTGGCCAAGGGGAAGGCTGTGATCGTGAAGCACCATTTTGGGCATGCCGGTCGTTCCGGACGAAAAGTAAATCAGCATTGGTTCCCGTACAGGCGGAATTCCGGCCGCGCCTTTCGCGGACCCGGCTTCAAGCGGCGGCCGGGAAAATTCCTCCGGGGCTTCGTCTATGGCCCCGCGAAAGTCGACAAAGCCGCCGGGAACCCGCGTCCCTACCAGGGCCTTGACCGCGACGGTCTTACATTCGGGAAGGACTTTTTCAAGGTTGTCCAAAAGCTCCTCGTCGTCAACGGTGATAAGGGCTTTTACCCCGGCAATGTTGCAGCGGTAGACAAGATCCTTTTGGGTAAGCTGATAGCTTGCGGGAATACAAAGCGCCCCGATCTTTTCAAGGGCCAGCATGCTTATCCAAACCTCGGGACGCTGCCTGAGTATCAGCATGACAACGTCGCCTTTTTTTATCCCCCAGGACCTTAAAACATTGGCCGCCCTGTCGGAACGTTTTTTCATGTCCAAAAAGGAATACGATTCCAGCCCGCCTTCGTCGTCCGTCCACAGGAGGGCCTGTTTGCCGGGGTCGATCTCCGCCCACCTGTCAACAACGTCGCGGGCAAAGTTAAAATCATCCGGAACAACGCAACGGTAGTTTTCAAAGAAATCCTCGTAACTGTCAAATTCAATACGGGGACAGAAGCGTGATAGTATCTCGTTCATCGTTTATCCTGTTGTATGGTCTTACGGTTCGCCATTGCGGAACCGTTATGTTTTTTCCTGAATGATTGTGATAAACCGGGCGGGGGCGCCTACCGCGGATTGTCCGTGGGGAAGGGCCGCGTCAAAATAGATCGAATCCCCGGCGTCAAGAACGTATTCCCGTTTGTTAACCGTAACTTTTACCGAGCCTTCGATCACATAGTTAAATTCCTGGCCGGCGTGGCTTACCGGAGGCGCGGGGGGCTTTGAAGGATCAAGGTACACCAAAAGCGGTTCGATGGTCCGGCCCCTGAAGTTATAGGCGAGGCTAGAAAATTCATAACCCGGATAGCGTTCTATCCGCACCCCCTGGCCTTTTCTGCATACGCTGGCGGTCTCCATCCGGGGATCTTCGCCGGTAAGCAGCACCGTCGCGTCCACACCCAGGCACAGGGCGATTTTGTAAAGGATGCTGACGGGAATGTCCAGCTCCCCGGATTCATATTTCGCGTAATCCCCCGCGCTTATCCCGATGTCACGCGCCATGTCAATAACGCTGATCTCTTCCACTTCCCGAAGTTCCCGTATCCGTCCCGGAATCTGGGCGGGGTTTTCTTCCGCATCATTCATATTCTTCTCCCACTACATGGTTTTGCTACATGGTTTCCAAAAACGGAATGTTGATTAACCACAGCGCGTCTTTAAGCACCCTGAGTACGGCTTTTGAAAGGGCAAGACGCGCCGAAACAAGTTCCGGCGACCCGGCCTGAAGTATCGGACAGTCGTGATAAAAACGGCTGAACGTCTTGGACAGGTCGTAGAGATAGGCGGCCACAACCGACGGGTCGATATTTTCCGCCGCCAGGGCGACCGCGCCGTCATAGGCGGCGAGTGTTGTCAAAAGCTCCCACTCCGGATCGCCGGAAAGCGTCCGGGCCGCGTCTAAATCCATGGCCGCGGATTTAGACGTTCCTTCGCCGCCCGGCCCGGCAGCGACGCCTGTTTCGCCCGGAACTTCTCCGGCTTTCCGCAGCATCGAGGAAATCCGGGCGCCCATGTATTGAAGATATGGGCCGGTATCGCCGGTAAACGAAAGGCTTTCCCTGGGGTTAAACTGCATGTCCTTTGACGGAGAAACGGAAAGCAGAAAATAATGCAGCGCCCCCAGGGCTATTTTTTCCGCGGTTTCACCGGCGTTACCCACGATTTCTTCGCGGTCCTTTTCCCGGATTTCCTCAAGGGCCATGTCACGCAGGCTGTCAAGAAGGTCGTCGGCATCCACAACCGTTCCTTCCCGGCTTTTCATTTTTCCTTCGGGAAGGTTCACCATGCCGTAGGAAAGGTGGTAGAGGTTTTTCGCCCAGGGAAACCCGAGTTTTTCCAGTATCGTAAAAAGCACCTTGAAGTGGTACTGCTGTTCGGAGCCCACGACATAGATAAGCCTGTCAAAGGGCCAGTCGCGGTTCCGGTAGATCGCAAGGCCTATATCCTGGGTAATGTAGATCGAAGTGCCGTCGCCGCGGAGGAGGACTTTTTTGTCAAGCTTTTCCGCTTCCAGATCCACCATTACCGCGCCGTCCTCCGCGCGGTAAAAAATCCCCTTTTCAAGACCCTTGAGAATTTCCTCCCTGCCTTTAAGATAGGTTTCACTTTCAAAGTAATACTGATCAAAGGAAATCCCGGTGCGCTCGTAGGTGGCCTTCATGCCGTCTATGGTCCAGCCGTTCATTTTTTTCCAGAGCGCCGTCGTTTCAGGATCGCCGGATTCCCATTTCCGAAGCAGTTCCTGGGCGCGGAGCATAACCGGCGCGGCCGCCTCTTCTTTTTCAAGGCCCTTGTCCGTCAGTTCCGCAACTTCCTTTTTAAGCCGCCGGTTAAATTCCACATACCAGTCGCCGACAAAGTGATCGCTTTTGATTCCTTCCGATTCGGGAGTTTTTCCCTCCCCGTGTTCTTTATAGGCCAGCATGGACTTGCAGATATGGATGCCTCTGTCGTTGATAATGCAGACCTTGCGGACTTCCGCCCCGCACGCGGCAAAGATCCGCGAGACGCTTTCGCCGAGTATGTCGTTGCGGAGGTGGCCGAGATGGAGGGGCTTGTTGGTATTGGGGCTTGAAAATTCCACCATGATCCGGGCGCCCGCGACTCCGCCGGAAGCCGGCTTTCCGACCGGGCGGTTTTCGTCGAGGACACATCTTAGTATCCGAACCGCGGCCGTTCCCCGGTCGTGGCGGACGTTGACATAGGGGCCGTCGGCCGCCGCGGAACCGGCCGGTTCCGGAACATTTCCGGCGCCGCGCTGTGCGGCAAGCTTTTCGGCGACGACGGCGGCGATTTGGGCCGGCCCCCTGCGGAACAATTTCGCGTAACCGAACATCGGAAAACCCAGGTCTCCCATTTCCGGCTTGGGAGGAAGTTCGGCAACAATGTCTTGAGAGACAACACTTTGCGAAGATCCCGATTCTTTCAGGAGATCGTTTATCGCGGACGCGACGCGAACTTTCCAGGGTTCTTTCAAATCAAGCATACCAACGTGATACCATAAATTACAAAAAAAGTCTTTAGTGTAGTTAGTACATACGCCTATGATGAAGAGGCCAAAGGTACATGCGTCCGGCCCGGCCGTTACCTACGGACGCCGTATGCCCTTGCGCTCCCGTTAATGGCTGGTATATCCGGCGGCATAGATCGCCTGAAACAAATAAAACTTAGCTGCCTTATCGTGGTCGAGAAATATGCCAATCTGTTCATATTCAAGGCCCATCAGTATCGCTATAAATTCTGGCTTTTGCAGTAGAAACGACATTCCGGGCGGTGTCCAGCCGGGCGACATCCCAGCCGTCTTGGGCCGGACTGTTTGTTAGCGCGGATGCTGCGAAGGACATGACGAATCCACCGGGCCGGTCGTTTTGGCCTTAGGCGAAGACCACGGTCTCCGTTAGGGCCAGAAATAACGCCAACGCAAATACAAACTTCTTTTTCATAACAAAACTGCTTTACAAAAAAGATGACTGGTGTCCATGTGTTTATACTCGGAGAATGGTACAGGTTATTCAAGTAAAGTGGCACTAATAACAGTTACAAAGTCGCTCTTTCTGTATATGTTAAGGACAATCATTCCGCCATAACTGCCTTGAGAATATGTCACAACTGCACTGAAACCGCCATAGGTGTTTCTACCGTCACTGATAGTTGCCGTGTTATACGTAGCTACTCCATTAGCATTTGTTCCTTTAAAATCACTCAGCGTAAAGCTGTCAGTCGGTGTCCCATCATTATAGGTAAACACAAATTGAAATACACCATTGGAATATTGGCGCCCTTCAACACTTGCTATTCTGCTTATTGCAAAGGTACCCTGTAAATTTGTCAAGCTGTACGGTCTTAGAGATTGTCTGCCTATGATTGTCTGGGCACGAGCAGCACCGGCCATCGTCAATACTAATACGGCGATAAAGTACTTCTTTTTCATTACAAAACTCCTTAAGAAAATATTATGTCCACCCGGGGTGGAAAAAACCTGTGTAAACACGCCTCCTTTTTGCTGATGCCCGCTAACCCGCATGCCGAAGGCTGGCAACGGCGCGTCCGCTTAAGAGTCCACGTCAAAATAGGCGGTACCGGTTTTAGTATTAAAATACAACGTATATTTCTTGCCGCCTTCAAAGGTATATTCTTCCGTAAACGATGATGTCTCGGGACCGGTTTGAGGATGTGTCATACTGATGGTACAAGCATGGGAACTTCCGGCGTCAACGAATTGATAGGCTGAATATTTGGGACCAATGTTAACCCCATCCCCGGAAAGATTCTTAAGATCGTAGCGTCTCCCGTCAACGGTTATTTCAGCCTTGGAAAATCCACTAAAACGAATGGCGTCATCCACATAGACCCGCAACTGCGGGGTAGTGGCGGCCATACCCGCAGCGGCGCCCTCCAGGGCGCTGTCCAGGATTTCTTCGACCTGTCCTTCCGCCATAAGCGGGACCGAGAGTATGACAAGTAAAAGACCAACGACAACAAATTTCTTTTTCATTACAAAACTCCTAAGAAAATAGTATGTCCACCCAGGGTGGGAGTTGTGATTTTCGGGTCAAAAGCTCTGACTTTCAGGGTAGAAGTGGTAACTGTCGGGACGGGAGTTCCCACATACGCTATATACGGGTGAGTATTTAGACAAGCAGAAAAAACTACGCTACATATAGGGGGGGGGGGGGGGGGGGGTAATAACAAAAAATTCCTGATTGTTAAGGGAATTTTTGGGAAATGCCTGTAAC
>JAIROH010000131.1 GCA_031257595.1 Treponema sp.
GCATTGGACCCGATATAACGCCGCAAAAAGAGGGGTACATAGGTATCGTACAGGGGATCCATTAACCCCATCGTAAAAAAACCGAACCCTATTAAAAAGGTCAAAAAGAAGTATCCGCCGAAACCCTTTTTCAAAAAAACTCCTTCCCTTTTTAAGTAAGTATTTCTGTTTTTAGCAAGAAATACTCCTTTTTTATGAGTAGAGGCTGTTCCAAAACCGCAGTTTTTGGAACTGGCTCAGTATATTCCGAGTATGCAAGATTTGATTAATTTAGAAAAGCCCGCAGTCGACAATGTTCTTTTTACCCTCTTGACACATACTAGAATAATTGTTACGTTCACAGGACTATAGGTGACATATACAAATTTGCCCTTGTAGCTCAGTCGGCAGAGCATATCCATGGTAAGGATAAGGTCATCAGTTCGATTCTGATCGAGGGCTAATATGAAATGCTGGTGTATTTCATATTTTTGGGAGTTTCAGGAGGCATTATGGCAAGCAAAAAAACCGCTGTTGAACTTATAGCGCTTCAATGTTCCGAGTGCAAGCGGAAAAACTATACAACGAAAAAGAACCGCAGAAATACCCAGGGTAAACTGGAACTTAAAAAGTTCTGCCCTTTTGACAGGAAACACACCTTGCACATAGAAACCAAGGTAAAATAGATAAAACAGAAGGGTTTATGGTTTCTGCAATAACATATTTCTTGCTCCGCAAGAAATATTTAGGCGTATAGCTCAGTTGGTAGAGCGGCGGTCTCCAAAACCGCAGGTCGTGGGTTCGAAGCCTACTGCGCCTGTAACGAAGTGGAAGGCCAGTAGGCTTCGAAGCCTTTCAGCCGCCGCCCAACGGGAGGAAAAGGGGCCATGGAGGGCCCCGAAAGGCTGAAAGGCCGGCCCGGAACGACTGAACAGGATGTGAGGGAGTGGAGGGGAAGCCTACTGCGCCTGTAACGAAGTGGAAGGCCAGTAGGCTTCGAAGCCTTTCAGCCGCCTTTTGGATGCCGCGAAAGCGGTTACCTTAACGGGGGGTATCAGACCGTGAGTGAAAAGAGAGGATGTAAATGGGGAAAATAGTTCAGTTTTTTAAGGAATCCTACGCTGAACTCCGTAAGGTGGTATGGCCCGGAAAAGATGATGTGGTCAGTTCGGTAGCGGTTGTCATAATTTCTACGGTAATTGTCGCGGCTATTTTAGGTTTCGTTGATATGCTGCTGCTTTTAGGCGTGCAGGCGGTTTTTTAACAGGCAGTTATGGCGGCAGGCTGGTATGTCCTTCATACTTATTCGGGGTATGAGAATAAAATAGAAAAAATTTTGCGTCTCATGATTGGGTCGGGGGAACTGGACAAGGAAATTGTCAAGGATATCAAAATTCCCCAGGAAGAAGTTGTCGAAGTGCGGGACGGGAAAAAACGTACCCAGACCAGAAAATTTTTCCCCGGCTATGTACTCGTTGAAATGGACCTTCCCGAGCTGGCCTGGAAGGAAACCTGCTCGAAAATAAAGAAGATTCAGGGGGTTACCGGATTTGTCGGAACCCCTTCGGACAGGCGGCCACAGCCCCTTTCGGGGGACGAAGCCAGGGGTATCCTGCAGCGTTCCGGAGAAATCAAAGGAGAAAAACCGGTGCGTTCACGGCAGAGTTTCAACGCCGGCGAACAGGTTAAGATTATAGACGGTCCGTTTGAATCCTTTACCGGAACCATAGAAGAAGTGAATCAGGAAAAAAACAAGCTCAAGGTTATGGTAGGCATCTTTGGCCGGAACACTCCGGTGGAAGTCGATCTTTTACAGGTAGAGAAATTGTAAAGAATGTGGGAGAGATCTTCGGGTCTCGTTATACCGTTGCCGCGGTAATACCACAAAGGAGAATGTATGGCAAAGAAAAAAGTAGCGGCCATCATCAAGCTCCAGTGCCCGGCGGGAAAGGCCACTCCGGCCCCGCCCGTCGGACCGGCGCTTGGACCCCATGGCGTCAGCGCTCCCCAGTTCGTCCAGCAGTTTAACGACAGGACGAAAACAATGGAGGCGGGACTTATTATTCCGGTTGTTATCACCGTATACGCCGATAAGTCCTTCACCTTCATCCTAAAAACCCCGCCGGCCGCGGTGCTTATTAAAAAGGCAATCGGCCTTGAAAAGGGATCGCCGGAATCCCACAAGACAAAAGTGGGAACCATCCCCAGGGCAAAGCTTGAGGAGATAGCGAAGCTTAAAATGCCCGATCTTTCCGCCAACGATATGCAGGGAGCCATGAAGATCATCGCCGGAACGGCCCGATCCATGGGCGTGGAGGTGGAAAAATGAGGCATGGAAAGAAGTACAAAGAGGCCCTTAAAAAATACAATCCCGGTAATTTCTACGACTTAAAAGAAGCGGTTGAGCTTGTAAAGTCCATGGCTTTCGCCAAATTTGACGAGACCGTGGAGCTTTCCGTCAAGGTCAACCTTAAAAAGAGCCAGTCGGTGCGGGATACGGTGGTTCTTCCCAACCAGTTCCGGGGCGAGAAAAAGGTCCTTGTGTTTTGCAAGCCCGAAAAGGAAAAGGAAGCCCAGGACGCCGGCGCCGCTTTTGTCGGCGCGGACGACCTTATCGAAAAGATCAAGGGCGGATGGCTTGATTTCGACGTGGCCGTCGCGACCCCGGATATGATGAAAGACGTCGGCAAGCTCGGTATGGTGCTGGGACGCAAAGGCCTTATGCCCAACCCCAAGACGGGAACGGTTACTTTCGACCTGAAAGGCGCCCTGGCGGAGCTGAAAAAAGGCCGGGTTGAGTTCAGGGCGGATAAAACCGGCGTCGTACACCTGGCCGTGGGCAAGGTGTCCATGGAAAGCGACAAGGTTGCGGAAAACGTCAGGGTGGTGGTGACCGAGATACGGCGCAAAAAACCCGCCGACGCGAAAGGCGAGTTTGTTCAAACCGTTTCGGTGGCCTCGACGATGGGACCGGGAGTTTGGGTCGCGTCCCAAAATGAATAGCGTAATAGCGTAAAGGAAGGATACCATGGCAATAGTGGCCAGAAAACAACAGGAATACAAGGTTACGGCGATTAACGAGTTAAAGAAAATTTTTGGGCCGGAAGCCGGCGCGCCGGATTTTATCTTTGCCGATTACCGGGGACTTACCGTAGAACAGATTACCGGTCTTCGCAGGCAGCTTAGGGGTAAAGAAGCGGTGTTCAAGGTGGTAAAGAACAACTTTGCCCGCCTCGCTTTTGAGGAACTGAAAGCGCCGGACGTATCAAGTTATCTTGTAGGGCCGACCGCGGTGGCAATTGCCCCGAAAGATTCCAACGAAGTAGCAAAGATACTTATCGACTTTACAAAGGAAGCGCCCGCCCTCAAGGTAAAAGGCGGCCTTCTGGGCGCCGCGGTATACGATGCGGCCAAAGTGGAAGCGTTCTCTAAACTTCCGGGAAGGCTTGAACTTATCTCCATGCTTATGTCGGTGATGAACGGTCCCGCAAGAAACCTCGCGGCCGCCCTCAACGACATACCGTCGCGGCTGGTTCGTACGGTAAAAGCCATAGCCGATAAAAAGAGCGAAGGGTAAAGAGAAGAGAGTGAACAGTGGCCTGTCAGGCTTCGCGCTGTCGTCCTGTCGGGCTTGGCCGGGATTTTCCGGCATAGCCGGGTGTACCCCGGCAGGCTTCGTATGAAGCGGTAATCAATTTTTAGGAGAAGATAATATGGCAGCAACAAAAGAAGAGATTCTGGAAGCGATTGCTTCAATGACGGTTCTGGAGGTTTCCGAGCTGGTCAAGGCAATGGAAGAAAAGTTCGGTGTTTCCGCGGCGGCTCCCGTGGCCGTGGCGGCTGTCGGAGCGGCTCCCGGCGGGGCTCCCGCGGCGGCGGCGGAAGAACAGACCGAATTTACCGTGATCCTCAAGGCTTTTGACGATACCAAGAAGATTGCGGTTATCAAGGAAGTCCGGGCAGTGACGGGCCTGGGTCTTAAGGAGGCGAAGGACCTTGTTGAAGGCGCTCCCAAGCCCCTTAAGGAAAATATCTCCAAGGAAGAGGCCGCCAAGATCAAAGATCAGGTTACCGCCGCCGGCGGCACCGTGGAAGTACAGTAAAAGTACCTTGATTGGACTAAGACTTGATTGGACTAAGGATGGATAAAAAAATGAACCTCCCCGCCCCGGAGGGCGGGGTATTCTGTAAGCGTTGCATCATTTACGAGGTTCGTTCTGTAAGGAAATTATTTAACTGTGGGGTCTACTACCATTTTTTGTTGGTGTTACCAAATCTAACCGCCCTAAGGGGCGGGGTATTAGACCCCACTGCGAATAACCGCGAACCTCACAAACACCACGGACTTTTGTTTTGACAGCTTTGTGTTTTTTGTTCGTGTCTGTTCGTGTGGTTTGTAGTTAATTAAAACTGTTTCAGAATGAAATTTTGAAGCAGCCTCAGATCAGATTTTCGAAATAACCGGGGATGGGAATGGTAAAGACGAGCAAGAAGCGATCCTATGTAGGAAAAGACATCCATGACGTGATGGAACTGCCTGACCTGATTGATATTCAACTTTGTTCCTATGAGCGTTTTCTTCAGTGGAAAAAGCTGGGAGCGGGAGAAAGGCCGAATATTCAGGGCCTGGAAGAAGTGTTCAGGGCAACTTTTCCGATAGAGAGCCCCAACGGGGATATGGTTCTTGAATACGAGTACTATTCCCTGGACGAGGCGAACGTTAAATTTTCGGAACTGGACTGTAAACAGAAAGGGCTTACCTACGCTTTGCCCCTCAAAGCGCGGATCAACCTGATCTTTCAGCAGACCGGGGAAATCCGCCAAAAAGACATTTACATGGGGGACATCCCCATTATGACCGAGCGGGGGACCTTCATCATCAACGGGGCCGAGCGTGTTGTCGTGTCCCAGATTCACCGTTCCCCCGGCGTTATCTTCAGCCATGAAAAGGGAATATTTTCTTCCCGCATTATCCCTTACAGGGGTTCCTGGCTTGAGTTTGAGATTGACCAGAAAAGGGAACTTATTTACGCCAAGATAGACCGCAAAAAACGGATCCTTGGCACGATATTTCTCCGGGCGCTGGGCTACGAAAGCCGCGAAGACATAATCCGGGCTTTTTACGCGGTTGAGACGTTCAAAATAAAAAACGACAAAGACACCCGTGAAAAAATAACCGGCAAAGTGCTTGCCAGCCCGGTATGGATTGCCGCCGAGGCGTCCGAAGACGGCGTTTCGGATGACGGTCAAAAGAAACTATACCGTACCGGAGACAAGCTTCATCCCCACAATGTCGATGAACTTCTCGCCCACGGCGTTAAGTCGGTGGACGTGATCAACTTTGAAGCGCCGGATTCGCTTAATTCCCCGATGCTGTTAAACTGTTTCGAGCGGGAGGAGATCAAGTTCGTAAAAGAAGATTCTTCCCGCGACGAGCCTTCAAAAGAAGAAGCCCTTTCCGCGGTGTATTCGGTGCTGATGCCCGGGGAGTCAATCACGATAGAAGCGGCGGAAAAAGACCTTAACAGCATGTTCTTTACCCCCCGGCGCTATGATCTCGGCAGGGTGGGCCGTTATAAACTCAACAAGAAATTTAATCTTCCCTCTACCGAAGCGGATCTCAGTCCTACGAGAAAAGATTTTACGATCTCCAGGCAGGACATCATCGCCACGATGAAATTCCTTATCAAGGTGTACGTGGGGGACGAAAACATAGACGACATCGATCACCTGGGGAACCGCAGAGTCCGTTCGGTGGGCGAGCTTATGGCCAACGCGATGAAAGTGGCGTTCAGCCGGATGGAACGGATAGCCAAAGAACGGATGAGCCTCAAGGAAACCGACACGATTAAGCCCCAGGATCTTATTTCGATAAAGCCTGTTGTGGCCGCCATAAAGGAATTTTTCGGCTCAAGCCAGCTTTCCCAGTTTATGGATCAGGTAAATCCCCTTGCGGAGCTTACCCACAAACGGCGGCTTAACGCCCTGGGGCCCGGCGGTCTTTCCCGCGACAGGGCGGGCTTTGAGGTTCGGGACGTTCACTATACCCACTACGGCAGGATGTGCCCGATTGAGACCCCGGAAGGTCCGAATATCGGCCTTATCGTATCGCTGGCGAACTATACGCGGGTGAACGAATACGGTTTTCTGGAGACCCCCTACCGCAAGGTTGTCAAGGGCAAGGCTACCCCGGAAATCGAATACCTTTCGGCGATGGACGAAGACCGTTATTACATTGCCCAGGCTTCGGCAAAGCTTAACAACAACGGGACTTTTGCCGACGACCAGGTTTCCTGTCATCACCAGGGGGATTATACCACGAGGGCGCCGGAAGACGTTCAGTACATGGATATCAGTCCCAAGCAGATTATCTCGGTATCCGCCTCGCTTATTCCGTTTCTTGAACACGACGACGCCAACAGGGCGCTGATGGGAAGCAACATGCAGCGTCAGGCCGTTCCGCTTGTCTTTCCCGAAGCGCCCAGGGTGGGTACCGGTATGGAAGGAAAGTGCGCCTACGATTCGGGGGTGCTGGTAAAAGCCCGGCGGAACGGGACGGTTGTCCGGGTTACGTCCGGGGAAATTACCGTAAAGCCCGACAGCAAGACCCATCCCGGCCCCCAGACAACCGCCGACGGCCTTGACATATACAAGCTTGTTAAATACCAGAGGACCAATCAGGACACCTGTTATAATCAGAGGCCCGTCGTCAAAATAGGCGACAAGGTTGTTGCCGGACAGGTGATCGCCGACGGCCCTGCCACAAGGGACGGCGAACTTGCCCTGGGCAGAAACATCCTTGTAGGCTTTATGCCCTGGAACGGGTACAACTACGAAGATTCGATCCTTATTTCAGAAAAAGTTGTCAAGGAAGATATGTTTACCTCGATCCACATAAAGGAATTTATTACCGAGGTCAGGGAAACCAAGCTTGGGCCCGAAAAGATCACAAGGGACATTCCCAACACAAACGAAAAAAGTCTTGACAACCTCGACGCCGAAGGCATTATCCGGGTGGGCGCCAAAGTGTGGTCGGGGGACATTCTTATCGGGAAAGTTACCCCAAAAAGCGAAACCGAAACAACGCCGGAATTCAAGCTCCTTAACTCGATATTCGGCGAAAAAGCCAAAGAGGTCCGCGATTCGTCGCTGCGGGTGCCCCACGGCAATGAAGGGACGATCATAGACATACAGCGGCTTAAACGAAGCGAAGGCGACGACCTTAACCCCGGCGTGGACGAAGTGGTTAAGGTGCTTATCGCGACCAAGCGTAAACTCAGGGAAGGGGACAAGATGGCCGGCCGCCACGGAAACAA
>JAIROH010000276.1 GCA_031257595.1 Treponema sp.
ACCATTTCCAAACGCCCCGAAAATTCCGGCAAAACCATCGTCGCCGTTCTTCCCGACACCGGCGAACGTTATCTTTCCACCTGGCTGTGGGAGCAGGAGTAACAGCGCTCCGTTAAGGAGCGTTCACCGGTACAGGCGGCCGCTGCCGGCGCATAGCCACGGCCCCAGTTCCCGGCAACGGCGCGAAGGCTTTAGCCGGAGCGGCGCGGCGCATATAAAATCACTTTGGCGATCATACCGATGAAAAACCAGAATTTTTACCGCGAAGGGTAGACCGCGATAGTGGTCTCCCCTTTGCGGTGGATTTTTCTTCATGATTTATGTAGTTTCACGAGGTTTTCAGAGGATAAAAAGTTTATATACGCTGGCCCTGCCTTTTATGTTTACAGGGGATGTTTTTTATATAAAGAAGTTTTATCATCAAACAAGGCCGTGCCAAAGCGCCGGATTTTCTTCCCGGACATTCTGCGAATGCCCTGGAAGAAAACAGTTCATGTCAAAAAGGGGGAACTATGATAACGGAACGTATAAAACGCTTTAAGAAAGCGTATCTTGACGCGAAACCCAGAATCAGCGTAGAAAGAGCCCGGCTTTTTACCAGGTCTCACCAGGAAACCGAAGGTGAAGCGGTTATTATCCGCCGGGCCAAGGCTTTTCGGGAGTTGTGCCTTAAAGGTCCGGTCACGATCTTTGAAGACGAGCTTATCGCGGGTTCCGTAGGCGAATATCTTAAATCCGGAGTCGTTTGTCCCGAATATTCCTGGCTCTGGGTTGACGCCGAGATGGACGGCTTTGAAAACCGGGGACAGGATCCCTACCATATCGACGAATCCGCCAAAACCGTGCTGCGCCGTGAGGTTTTTCCCTATTGGAAAGGCAAATCGCTTGAAGAGACTTTTCTTTCCCGCCTGAACCGGGAAACCTCGGGGATACTGGTCGATACGGGGATTATCGATAACGATTCAAAATGGCGGAACGCCGTGGGTGAGATTACGGCGGACTACCAGGACATTGTTTTCAAAAAAGGTTTTGAGGGAATCAAAAAAGAGGCGGAGGAAAAACTTGCGTCTATTCTTCCTACAACCCCGGAAGCGCTGGACCGGATAGATTTTTATACTGCCGAAATCATTACCTGTGAAGGGATCATTGCCCTGGCGGACCGTTACGCCGATAAAGCCGCCGAACGGGGTATGGACGAAGTTGCCCGGATTTGCCGGCGGGTTCCCCGGAATCCGCCCGAAAGTTTTCGGGAAGCCGTTCAGGCTGTCTGGGTTACCCAGCTTGGTTCCATACTGTCCGAGAATTCCCTGGCGCTTAACATCGGCCGTTTTGATCAGTACATGTTTCCGTACTACAAAACGGATCTGGAAAAGGGCCTTATTGACGAAGACGGCGCCCAGGAACTGGTCGACGCCCTGTGGATAAAACTTTCCGAATGGGTGTGGGTAATTTCGGGCAATACGGCGCGGTTTTTTGCCGGTTATAACGCGTTCCAGAACCTTACCGTCGGAGGAAGGACCCGCGGCGGACAAGACGCCACGAACGCGGTCTCGTATATGTGCCTCAAGGCCACAAGTCATGTCAAAACACATCAGCCCGGCCTTTCGGTACGGATCCACCCCGATACCCCGGACGAGTTTATGAATGCCGTCTGCGATCTTATTGCCGAAGGGACGGGTTTTCCGGCGGTACACAACGACAGGGCCGGTTCGGAAATGCTTCTCGCCGCCGGCCTCAGTCCGGAAGACGCCCGGGACTGGAACAACTGCGGCTGTGTTGTTCCCCATTTCCGCAAAATCGGGGAGTGGACTTCGGCGGTTAATGTAAACCTCGCTTCCGCGCTGGAATTTGCCCTTAATCAGGGTAAAAGCCGCCTTAACCCCGGGGCGCGGGGTCTCCCGGAAAAATCCGTTTCGGAATTTACAAGCTTTGAGGAAGTACAAGAAGCTTTTCTTAAGCAGCTTGCCAATCTGATCCGTCATTCGGTAACCGGTTCCATTACCGCCCAGAAGATCCACGCGGAAATGGTACCCAGGCCCTACCTCTCGCTTCTTGTTGAAGGCTGCATGGAAAAGGGAAAGGATCTAAGCCGGGGCGGGGCCAGGTATAACCTGGGCCCGGTACTTACCGGCATCGGCATCGCGGACAGCGCCAATTCCCTGGCGGCCATTAAAAAACTGGTGTTTGAGGATAAAAAATACAGTCTTGCCCAAATCCATGAAGCTCTGGAAAAGAACTGGGAAGGTTTTGAACAGCTCCGTAAAGACGCCCTCGACTGCCCAAAATACGGCAACGACGATGACTATGTTGACCGTATCGCCGTGGAAATTTCTGATTTTTACAATAAGGAAACAACTTCCTATACGGACTTTTTCGGTTCACGTTTTAATTCGGCCTTTATGGGAATCTCCAACTACATTCCCGCCGGCAGTGTCGTCGGCGCTACCCCCGACGGCCGGAAATCCGGGACTCCCCTTACCGAAGGAATTTCTCCCCATGCGGGAACGGATCTGACCAGCCCGACAGCGGCCATGAGATCCGCGGCAAAGATTAACCACGACATTCACAGCGGGGGAACCTTGCTTAACATCAAACTGTCCCCGGATCTGCTTAAAACACGGGAAAACCGCCGCGCCCTGGGCGCCCTTATCCGCGCGTATTTTTCCCTTGGAGCCTTTCACGTGCAGTTTAATGTAATATCGGAGGAAGTTTTACGCAAGGCTCAGGAACATCCTGAAGATTACCGGGACCTGCTGGTTCGGGTAGCCGGTTACAGTACCCAGTTTGTGAACCTTTCCCGGGAGGCCCAGGACGCGATAATCGCCAGGACAACCTACGAACATTTCTGATGACCGCAACCGGACGTGTTTTTAAAATTCAGCGATGGTCCATACACGACGGAGACGGAATACGCAGCGCCGTTTTCTTTAAAGGATGTCCGATGCGCTGCGCGTGGTGCGCTAACCCCGAATCCTGGGCCCGGCCGGACAACCCGGACGAAGTGTGGGAACTTGACAGGCTAATGCATGAGCTAAGACGGGACGAGGTATTTTACCGCGAATCCGGCGGCGGGATTAGTTTTTCAGGCGGCGAACCTTTTGCCCAGCCGGCCTTTCTGCGGGCTGTGGCGGAAGCCTGCGCCGAACGGGGTTACGGGACAGCCGTAGAAACCAGCGCCTTGTTTAACTGGGAAGAATGCGGGGATATTGTCCCGCTTTTGGGAACGGTTTTTGCCGACATCAAGCACATGGACGCGGAACGGCATAAACGGTATACCGGATCTTCCAACGAAAAAATTCTGGAAAATATCGGCAGGATCATCGCCTGTCATCCCAACGTCATTATCCGTCTTCCCCTGATTGCCGGGGTAAACGACAACGAAGCCCACCTGGAAGCGGTCTGTTCTTTTATACTTACGTATGCCGGAAAATCTTCCCAAAAGGTCCCTTGTGTGGAATTGCTCCCCTATCACGATCTGGGACTTTCCAAATACGCCGCCCTTGGCGTTCCGCCGCCGCATTTTGCGACTCCGCCCCGGGAACGTATCGAAACTTTCAAACGCCTGATTCAAAACAGAGGGCTTTGCGTTCTTCCATAGAGCATAGCCCAAAAACCGTGTTTTACATTCGCAAGCCTTGTGGTATACTCCATATCAGAAGGTTCAGACGAGGTAATATGGCCGAAATACAGGTAAAATCAAAAAAACGGGTGGCCGATC
>JAIROH010000215.1 GCA_031257595.1 Treponema sp.
GGGAGCGATAGCCGGCGCGGTGTTTCCCGAAGACGCGAAAGCGGCGGCGTTTGAAGCGGGCCTCTATGTAATCGAACAGTCAGGCGACACGATGAAAATAAACATGCCCGAAGGTTTTAGGCCCCGGGAATGGTAGTGTAGAGATACAGACAAAAGCCGACGACTTCAAAAAAAAGACGGCTGTCCGGAGAAAAATTCCCCAAACAGCCCCTATAGGAGGATTTTTTTAAATAGAGTTGTTCAATAACTTCAGTTATTGGACAATTTTCGCTTCCCGCCGCGGGAAAAAGCAACCTGCGTTTGTGGCGGGATCAAACCTGTCCGCGAATGTCCGGTCAGGTTAATTTTGTTTCAGTCCCTGCGTCTTAAAATTTCCATACCAGATCCACGTAGAAGATGTTGGTAAGCCTGTTATCTTCACCGTTGAAAGCCTTATCACCCATTTCGAAATTCACGATGTCGCCCAGCTCGATAGCGGTGTTGGAATCGAAATTGAATCTGACCGAAGGACGGACGGCAAGAACCGACAAGTCGTCATTCCATGTAGGCGCATATGCCTCCCAGTTGAGGAAGTTGTATTTTCCGCTGGAAGAACCCGTCCCGCTATCGACAACATAAGAGGGCTTTCCGGCAAGAAAGTACAGTACGTCCAGCCGGGGAACGAATTTACCGATGGCATAACTTACCCAGGGGGCGGCCATCAGGCCGAGATCCGAACTGTCGGCCTGGTTCAGGTACTGACCGGCGTTAAGCCCGATGTCCAGCGCGCCGAGGTCGTAAGCGAGGGTCTCGTAAATAAAAACCGTTCCCGTGTCGCTGAACTTGGATAAATGATCGATCTTGGCTTCAAGAACGGCGGTAAGTTTGGGGACGGCCAAAAGCTTAAAGCCGGCAATCGCCGCGTCGTTTGGCCGGTTCGCGCCGGTAAACGCGATGTCGATACCGCCGTTGGTTTTACTTGCCGTACGGACGCTTGCGACAAATTTAAATACGTTCTCCATCGTGTACCCCAGGCTGAACACGTATTTAAGATCTTCCGGCTTTATGGTGTTGTTATTCATACTACCGATGGGGTTATTGTTGCTGCCACTTCCCGTCGCTCCCGCGTAGACGCCAACGCCCGCGTCGAGGCCGCTGACGCTCAGTTTGGCAAGAATGCCGAGGCCTTCTCCCACATCGTCGTTAAGCAGCGCGCCGCCGCTGGCCCAGGTGCCGTCGTCAACCAAGCCGCCGTTTAACGTAAGCATGTCTATCGGCTTGAACCATCCGTAAATATAGGGAAGGGTCGGGGTGTTACCGTTAGTCTGGGCCTGGAAACGGAATTTGGCGCCCGCGTTGCCTTCTTCATTCGTATAGGCGCCGTTCAGGCGGAACCGGTAGCCGAACTGGCCGGAATCGACGCCGAACGCGGTGAAGTACGGATCCACGTCGTCTACGTCGGTATACACAAAGCCAAGACCGGTGTTAACATAGCCGCTCCACTTAAGCTCCTGGGCGGACAGTCCCGCTCCGACAACCGCGACGAAGAGAAAAATCAATAAAGTCTTTTTCATAAAAATCTCCTCTGTAAGATATTCATGCCCTGCATGGTGAACATAACGTACCGGAGAAAATTGTGATTTCCGTGAGCGGTATATAAAAATTTGGTTAAACGAAAAAATCGTGCCGGAAAAGATTGACAGCCGTCCTGTAAAATTATATATTACTGTAATTGTCAGAAATACCGGCGCTGCATTGGGCATTTTCAAAATTTACTAACGTTCATTTCCGCGCAAAGTTACATTCTGCACAAAACCGCAATTTCAGATTGCAACTCAGGAGAAATTATGAAAATAGGCAAAAAACTCATCATGGTAATTGTCATCTTAAACCTTGCCGGAACCGGGGCGCTGACGGGAACCATTTTGCGTCTCGCACAGAAACAGGTAAAAACACTTATCACCAGTGAAATTACAAATCTGGCGGATGAAAGCGCCAAGGAAATTCAGCTCTGGCTGGAGATCTATATGGACATGACCAGGACAATCAGTCAGGTTATGTCAAACTATGAAGAAATAAACCGGAACGACAGACGTTCGTTGTTTAATCTGATACTCAGATCCCTTGTTGAGGAAAATCCGGAAATTATCGCCGCCTCCGCCGTATGGGAACCCAATGTCCTGGACGGACGCGACGCCGAATTGGCCAATATCGACGGATCGGACAGCGCCGGCAGATTTGTCCCTTACTGGTTCCGGTCCGGCGATACCATAGGTCTGGAATCGCTGGTGGATTACGACATTCCGGGCGAGGGGGATTACTACCTTGTGCCAAAGCGGACCGGTAACGAAGCCCTGATCGAGCCTTACCACTATACAGTCAATGGCCAAAAAATTCTTTTGACTACTACAGCCGTACCGATCAAAAACAACGGCCGCTTTGTAGGTGTTGTAAGCATTGATATTGATATGGCCGCCGTTCAGAAAAGGGTAGAACAAATAAAACCGTATGACGGAACCGTGGCGTTTGTATACACCAACGGGGGCTTTGTCGGCGGCCATTTCGATCCGGAACGGATCGGAAAGCCGATGATGGAAACGGAAAAGGATATCGCGGGCCCACATCTGGAAACCCTGCGGGAAGCCGTGCAAAAAGGACAGCGCTTTAATTTTAACAATTATGTTCCCCGGTTAAACGAAAACATGTTTTTTATGAATGTTCCGTTACACGTGGGAAGAACCACGGATCCCTGGTCGCTTATGATGGGTATTCCCGGCAATGTCATCTCCGATCCGATTTACCACATGCTTGCCGTTGGTGTCGTCATTGCCGTTTTGATGCTTCTTTTCATTTCGGGAGGCGCTTTCTTTTTGTCCAAAACCATCAGCAATCCCCTTAAACGGATGGTAACGATCCTGGGCGATATTGGGGAAGGGGATTTGACCAAACGGCTGGATGCCCACAGCAAAGACGAGATTGGGGACATGACCCTTTCTTTTAACAATACCCTGGATAAAATCAGAAACCTTGTTTTGATAATCCGGGAAAAAGCCCAGGCGCTTTCCAAGACCGGAACGGAACTTTCCGTGAACATGACCGAAACCGCCGCCGCGGTTAACGAAATCACCGCCAATATCCAGAATATCAAGGGACGGGTCATTAACCAGAGCGCCGGCGTAACGGAAACAAACGCTACCATGGAACAAATCACCACGCACATCAACAAGCTCAACGGCCACATTGAAGATCAGACCGCCGGCGTATCCCAGTCTTCATCTGCCATTGAACAGATGTTTCCCAATATCCAGTCCGTTACCCAGACCCTGATTAAAAACGCCGACAACGTTACCGCCCTGTCCGGCGCCTCGGAAATAGGCCGGTCGGGCCTGCAGGAAGTCGCGGCGGACATCCAGGAAATTGCCCGTGAATCCGAAAGCCTTTTGGAAATCAACGCGGTGATGGAAAACATCGCGAGCCAGACCAACCTTCTTTCGATGAACGCCGCGATCGAGGCCGCCCATGCCGGAGAAGCGGGGAAGGGCTTTGCCGTAGTTGCCGACGAAATCCGCAAACTCGCCGAAAATTCCGGGAAGCAGTCCAAAACGATATCTTTGGTGCTTAAAAAGATCAAAGATTCGATAGACAAGATTACCTCTTCCACCGACGATGTACTGAACAAGTTTGAGGCGATAGACGACGGAGTGCGGATTGTGTCGGATCAGGAAGAAAACATACGGAACGCCATGGAAGAACAGAACAAGGGAAGCCGGCAGATACTGGAGGCCATCGGCAGGCTGAACGACATTACCAAAATGGTCAAAGAGGGTTCCGGGGAAATGCTGGAAGGCAGCAAAGAAGTTATCCATGAAAGCAGAAATCTGGAAACCCTGTCCCAGGAGATTGCCAACGGCATGAACGAGATGGCCATCGGAGCGGACGAGATCAATGTCGCCGTTAACAAAGTTAACGCCATCAGCGGAGAAAACGAAGAGAGTATCGAGACGCTCGTAAAAGAAGTTTCCAAATTCAAGGTGGAGTAAACGTACATTTCCATAACAGCCATGGAGCACGGCTTGTTCGTGCGCTGCAATATCCGTGATGTTTGGCTTGCCATACCGCAGCAACAGTGAAAGCCGCGTTCCGGGCAGGGGCGTTGTGCAGACGACAAAAACCATGGTATATAAAGGAACCTATGGCGGTTTTGAAAGTGATCATGATTGGCGACGTGGTAGGCGATCCCGGCCTGGAAGTCCTGGAAAAACGTCTGCCTGCCCTCAGGGCGGAATACGGAGCCCTGCTGGTTACGGTTAACGGCGAAAACGCCGCCGGAGGCTTTGGCCTTAGCGGGGAAAGTCTTGACCGGATATTTGCCGCCGGCGCGGATGTTGTTACAAGCGGCAATCACGTCTGGGAAAAACGGGAATTCTGGCCCATCCTTGAGAGCGGTAACCCGGTTTTAAGACCCGCCAATTATCCGGATCAACCTTTACGTCATAATGCAACGTCTCCTTTGTTTTCAGGCGCCGCGGAACCGGTAAAAAATCCCGGTACCGTTTCCGATGAAGCCGCGGCGGCGG